>NZ_JBQSWX010000002.1:0-256408 GCF_052377615.1 Arthrobacter sp. AOP36-A1-22 | reverse complement strand
GCTAAGGGACACCGCCTGGTATCGATCACTGAGGGGTAGTTCCCCGGGCACCGCGTAGCATGGGGCTGACCTTGTCTTCCCGTCCCCAGGAGCACCCCATGGCTGATGACGTCCACACCCCCCGCACCCCGGAAACCCACGATCCCTACGTCGCCGCCCTCGAGCGCTACGACGACCTCCAGTACCGCAGGGTCGGCAACTCCGGCCTGCTGCTGCCCCCGTTGAGCCTGGGCCTGTGGTGGAACTTCGGGGACAACAGGACCTTCGGCACCCAGCGGGAGATCCTGCGCCACGCCTTCGACCACGGGATCACCCATTTCGACCTGGCGAACAACTACGGCCCGCCCGCCGGTTCCGCCGAAGAGAACTTCGGACGCATGATGCGTACCGATTTCCGCCCCTACCGCAACGAGATGATCATCTCCTCGAAGGCCGGTTACGACATGTGGCCGGGCCCGTACGGGAACTGGGCCTCGGCCAAGTACCTCCGGGCCTCCGCCGATGAATCCCTGCAGCGTCTGGGCCTGGATTACGTCGACATCTTCTACTCGCACCGACCCGATCCGAACACGCCCATCGAGGAAACCATCGGCGCACTGGACCAGCTGGTCCGCCAGGGCAAGGCCCTCTACGTCGGCATCTCCTCCTACTCACCGGAGCGGACCGCCGCCGCGAAGGCCGTGGCCCGTGAACTCGGCACCCCGCTGGTCATCCACCAGCCCTCTTACTCGATGCTCAACCGCTGGGTCGAGGACGGGTTGCTGGACACCCTGGAGGAACTGGGCATGGGCTCGATCGCCTTCACCCCCTTGGCCCAGGGCCTGCTGACCGGGAAATACCTGGACGACAAGAACGCGGTCCCCGCCGGAGGCAGGTCCTCGCTGGCCGGACTCACCGAGGAGAACCTGTCCACGGTCCGCGAACTGGCCCGGCTGGCCGAGCAACGAGGCCAGACCCTGCCCCAGATGGCCATCGCCTGGCTGCTGCGCGAGGGCGGGGTGACCTCCGTGCTCATCGGGGCCTCCTCGACCCGGCAGCTTGACGAGAACCTTTCGGCCGTGGAAAACACCTCCTTCACCCCGGAGGAACTGGAACTGATCGATGGAATCACCAGCGGAGCCGACAGCGTGGACATCTGGCGCCGCTTCTCCCAGTCCTAGGCAGGTGCAGCCGGTGGACACCGCACCCAGGAGCCGCTCCCCCAACGACCCCGCCTCGGCGGGCACCTCGCCGCAGCGGCACCGGCCGTCGCCGCCCTGAGCGGGGACCGGCTCCGGCGGCAGCGGCGGCAGCTTCTCCGGCTCCGGAAGCTCCTCCAGCGTCCAGCCCCGCACCCCCGCGGCCCCGGGCCCTTGCACTGAAGCAGGGCCGCCAAAATGTGCAGATGCAGTGACTCGATTCACAAAGCCGGGGATCCGGGACATGATGGATCCGTGCGGCCTCCGCCCAGGGCGCCGTGAGTTTCAACGAAGAGGAGACCGGCAGTGACCACCACCGCCCAGCAGTCCAACCCGTCCGGCTACCGCGTGCAGAACCCCGCCACCGGTGAGGTCGTCGAGACCTTCGAAACCGCAACCGACGCCCAGGTCCGCGAGGCCGTGGACGCCGCCCAGGCCGCCTACGATTCCTGGGGCGCCCTGCCCATCGCCGACCGGGCCGTCATCGTCAAGCGCGTCGCCGAACTGTTCACCGAACGGGCCGACGAGCTCGCCTCCACGATCACCCTGGAGATGGGCAAGCCGTTCTCGGAGTCCAAGGACGAGGCCGAGTTCTGCACCGACATCTTCAACTACTTCGCCACCGAAGGCCCCACCCTGGCCGCCGATCAGGAGATCAAGGCCATCGGCGGGGGCCGCGCCATGGTCCAGCGGTTGCCGGTCGGCCCGCTCCTGGGGATCATGCCGTGGAACTTCCCGTACTACCAGGTCGCCCGCTTCGTCGCGCCGAACCTGATGCTGGGCAACACGATCGTGCTCAAGCACGCCGAGACCTGCCCCCGCTCGGCCTTGGCCATCAAACAGATCATGGACGACGCCGGGGTCCCGGCGGGCGCCTACGTGAACCTGTTCGCCACGCATGACCAGATTGCCGATGTCATCGCCGACCCGCGCATCCAGGGGGTCTCGCTGACCGGTTCCGAGCGGGCCGGGGCGATCATCGGGCAGCTGGCCGGCAAGAACCTGAAGAAGGCAGTACTTGAACTCGGGGGTTCGGACCCCTACGTGGTGTTGGATTCCGCGGACGTGGCGGCCGCCGCCAAACTGGCCTGGGACACCCGGGTCGAAAACACCGGACAGGCCTGCAACTCCAATAAGCGCATGATCGTCATGGAGGACATCTACGACGATTTCGTGGCGGGTCTCACCGCGCAGGCCCACGGGCTGGTCCCCGGGGACCCGGCCGCCGAGGAGGCGGGCACGTTCGGCCCGCTGTCCTCCCGCGCCGCCGCCGAGGCGGTGCACGAGCAGGTGCAGGACGCCGTCGCCCAGGGCGCCACCCTGCATGCCGGCGGAACCCTCCATGACGGCCCGTCCTGCTACTACTCCCCCGCCGTGCTGACCGGCGTCACCGAGGACATGCGGGCCTACCGCGAGGAACTCTTCGGCCCCGTCGCGGTCGTCTACAAGGTCTCCTCCGACGAGGAGGCCATCCGCCTGGCCAACGACACCCAATACGGTCTGGGCGGCGCGGTCTTCAGCACCGACGAGGAGCGGGCCCGCAAGCTCGCCCAGCGGTTGCAGGTCGGCATGGCCAACGTCAACGGCATCGGCGAGGACGCTGATCTACCGTTCGGCGGGGTCAAGCGTTCGGGCTACGGCCGCGAACTGGGCCCGCTGGGAATGGATGAATTCGTGAACAAACGTCTGTTCTACATCGCCGATTAGCAGGTCAGCGCCCGGTTGCTCGCCTAGAGTGGTGGCATGAATCCAGAGGTCATCCGATGAGTCTTCGTTTATTCCGTCGCCGCTCCAGGCGCAGCAATGCCCCGGCGCTACCCGTCAGTCCCGGCGCACGCCACGCCCAGATCGATTCGCTGGGAGCCGCGGATCCCCGCGTGGCCCCCACGGACCGGGTGGCATTGCTGTGGTCCAACGCCTTGGGCCGCACCGCGACCCGGGCCGCCCAGGTCCTGCTGGTGCTTGTCCTGGCCGGTGTCGCCGTTGTCGGGCTGGCACAGGTCAGCGTCGTCGTGCTACCGCTACTGATCGCCCTGATCCTCACCAGTGCCCTCTGGCCGCTGGTGCTGCTGATGCGGCGCCATGTCTCCGCGATGTTGGCCGCCTGGACGGTCTTTCTGGGCTCCTTCGTGATCCTGGGGGGCGTCGGGACGGCGATCGTCTTCGCTGTCCGCGCCGAATGGTCGGGCCTGGTCGACCAGGCCGTCCAGGGGTTCGGACAACTCCAGGACATGGTCAAGGACCTGCCCATCCAGATCGGCCAGAAGCAGATCGATGAAGGTGTCCACGTCGTCACCGATTTCCTGACCAGCAAGCAGTTCGGCGCCGGCGCCCTGTCGGGCCTGTCTGCGGCCGGGAGCTTCTTCACCGGCCTGTTGCTGCTGCTGGTCATCCTGTTCTTCTTCCTGAAGGACGGCGACAAGATCTGGGCCTTCTTCCTGTCCTGGATCCCGCGCAGCCACGACGCCCAATGGCGTGCCAGCGGCTACCGGACCATCCACACCCTGGGTGGCTACATCCGCGGGACCGCCACCGTAGCCTTCGTCGATGCCGCAGGTATCGGCATCGCCTTGTGGATCCTGCAGGTCCCCCTGGCCCTGCCCCTGGCCGCCATCGTCTTCATCACCGCCTTCATCCCGCTGGTCGGGGCCACCTTCGCCGGGATCCTGGCGACCCTCGTGGCCCTGGTCGCGAACGGTCCCGTCGTGGCCCTGATCGTTTTGGGCGTGGTGATCCTGGTCAACCAGCTCGAGAGCAACTTCCTGCAACCGGTCGTCATGGGCCAGGCCCTGCACCTGCACGCACTGGTCATCCTGCTGGCCCTGACCGTGGGCACCGTGCTCAGCGGTGTCGTCGGCGCCGTGCTCTCCGTCCCGCTGACCGCCGTCGGCTGGGCGATCGTGAAGATCTGGACCGGACGCGACCCCGAGGCCGTCAACGAATACGAGCCCGCGGCCGTGGAGGAGGAGTAGCGCCCCGGCGGCCCCGCACCGATCCCGGGGCAATGCCCACCCGGCGTACAGCCAACTCAAAGCTTCGGCCCCTAGAGTCATAAGTACCTCATCAGGTGCGAGTGATGAAACACAAGGCCCCAGTCCTGCCCGGACTGGGGCCTTCATCATGTCCGCCCCAGCCCCCCCTGGGCTGCGGCCATGACCGGAACCGAGGGGTTCGCAGCCAACCCCCACCCCACACACAGCGGGCAGCTAGGTTCGGCCCCTAGTGTTTTAAACACCTCATCAGGTGCGAGTGATGAATCCGGCCCCGGCTTTCTCCCCCCGAAAGCCGGGGCCTTCCTCATGCCTGGGTGGTCCGCCTCCGGGCCCCGGCCCCGGGCTGGACGGCGAAGATATCCGGGGGCCGGTATCCCTCGGCGGCGAAGCGTTCCCGAACGGCGGTCCCCACGGCCTCCGCCGCGGCGACGTCGACCAGGGCGATCGCCGATCCCCCGAAGCCTCCCCCGGTCATCCGGGCCCCGAACGCCCCGGCCTGCTGTGCCGCCTCCACGGCGGCATCGAGTTCGACGCAGGAGATGCCGAAGTCATCGCGCATCGAGGCATGGCTGGCATCCAGGAACGGGCCGATGGTGCGCGGGCCCCCGGTCTCCAACGCCGCCACCGTGTCCAGGACCCGCTGGTTCTCGGTCACGATATGGCGCACCCGGGCGAAGGTCGCGGCGTCCAGGACCTCCGCGGCCTCGACAAGCCGCTCGAGACCCACATCACGCAGTGCCGGGACCCCCAGCCCGGCGGCACCGCGGGCGCAGGCTGCCACGAGGTCCTTGTACCCGCCGGATTCATGCGCGTGGACGACCTTGGTATCGATCACCAGAAGCACCAGGGATTCGGCGGCCAGATCCAGCGGCACCTGCCGGGAGAGACGGCTACGGCAGTCCAGGAACAACGCATGGCCCGCGGTGCCCAGCAGGGACGCGGACTGGTCCAGGATCCCGGTGGGGGCCCCGACGAAGTCGTTTTCCGCCTGTTGGCAGACCAGCACCAGTTCCTCCCGGTCGATGCCGGCGTCCAGGAGCTCATCCAGGGCCAGGGCCACCGCGCATTCGATGGCCGCCGAGGAGGACAAACCGGCGCCCGAGGGGACGTCGGAGTCCAGCAGGACATCCACCCCCGGCACGTGGTGCCCGCGCTGTTGGAGGGCCCAGATGACCCCTGCCAGGTATCTGGCCCAGGGGACGACGTCGGCGGGCTCGAGCCGGTCCAGGTCCACCTCGGCGATTTCCCCGGCGAGGGCCGTCTGGCCGGTTCCCGCAGGATCCGCCCCCTGCAGCGAGGCCACCCGCAACCGGGCCGGCCCCGAGGGCCGTAGGGCCACCGCGACCCGGGCACTGTTCCGCAAGGCGAAGGGCAGAACGAACCCTTCGTTGTAGTCGGTGTGTTCGCCCATGAGGTTCACCCGGCCCGGTGCCGCCCAGATGCCATCGGGCCGGCCACCGAAGAGGGTGGCGAAGCCGGCCGAGAGCTGCTCCAGGGATGCGGCGTCCTTCTCCCCGGGCTTCATGCGCTGGCTCCGGTCGGCGTTGCGAGGGCGGCCCGTAGGCGTGCGGCGGTGGTTTCGGGGGTGACGTCGGCGATGAAGGCCCCCATCGCGGCTTCCGATCCTGCCAGGTATTTGAGTTTTTCCTCGGCCCGCCGCGGGGAAGTCAATTGCAGGTGCAGGCGCAGTTCCCCGGCCGCGGGGTGCCGGACGGGGGCCTGGAACCAGGCGGCGATATACGGGGTCGGAGTCGCATAGAGGGCGTCGACGCCGCGGAGCAGGCGCAGGTAGACATCGGCCAGGTCGGAGCGTTCCCGGGCCGTGAGCCCCGCCAGATCGGCGACGTGCCGGTTCGGGACCACATGGACCTCCACGGGCATCCGGGCGGCGAAGGGAACGAACACGGTGAAGTATTCGGTCCTCTCCACGATCCGGGTTCCTGCGGCCACCTCGAAGTCCAGGACGTCCTGCATGAGGTTGCGTCCGGTTTCCTCGCGGTGGCGTTGGGCCTGGTCCAGTTGGGTCAGGGTGCGCGGGGTGACGTAGGGGTAGGAGTAGATCTGCCCATGCGGGTGGTGCAGGGTCACCCCGATCTGCGCCCCCCGGTTCTCGAAGGCGAAGACCTGCTCGACGCCGGGCAGGGCGGAGAGCTCCGCGGTGCGCTGGGCCCAGGCGTCCACGACGGTCCGGGCCCGTGGGACATCCAGGTCGGCGAAGGAATCCCCGTGGTCGGCGCCGAAGGCAATGACCTCGCAGCGGCCCTCGGCCGGGTAAGTCTCCCCCATCGCCTCGGAGCGCTGCTGCTCCTGTTGCCCCGGCCCGAAGGAGGGGAAGCGGTTCTCGAACACGACGACGTCGTACTGTGCGGCGGCGACTTCGGTGGACCGCTCGGGCCCCGAGGGACACAGCGGGCATTCGTCGGCCGGTGGCAGATGCGTCCTGCCCTGCCGGTGGGCGGCAAAGGACACCCATTCACCGGTCAATGGGTCACGGCGTAGCCGGGCGGGGCTGGGCCGCTCCGGCAGTTCCCGCAGGTCCGCCGGGGGGACGAAGTCCTCATGCTGGCCGGGGTGGTCGAAGAAATACAGCAGTTCACGGCCATCGGCCATCCGGGCCCGGACGGGCTGGCGGAGGGCATCGGCTCCTGCGGTTTCGGTGGGGCTGTTCATGGTACTCACAAAGCCTCCAGTGCTTCGGCATGGAGCAGGATGGCCCGCTCGGGGTTCAGTGCGGGCAGGGCCAATCCCACGGTGGACAGATAACTGCCCGTGGCGGTGAAGCCGTCTTCCAGCCACGCGGGCGGTTCCCGGTGGATGAAGGTTCCCGGTTCGCGACCGGGCACGATGGCCCTGACCCGGTAGGTCTTCTCCTCCTGCAGGCCCGGCAGGGCGATGACTCCCGGGCCGGCGCCTTCGGAGGAACGCAGCAGCGCGAAGGCATACAGTGCTTCGCCGCCGTCGGCGGCGACGGTTCCGTAGAGGCTGAATGCCGCGTCCCCCAGGTCGGCCCGGACCTGGATACCGGAATGCAGCAGTCCGCGGTGCTTCTTATACAACCCGACCAGCTGGTGCAGGGTCGCCCGGTCGGCCCCGCGGGCTTCGCGGATATCCCATTCGAGCCCGAAGTGGCCGAAGAGGGCGGTGATCCCGCGGAAGGCCAACGCGTGGGTGCGCCCCGAGGTATGGGACGTGGCCGGGCCGATATGCTGTCCGACCAGTTCGGGGGCCAGCACGCGTTGGGTCAGTTCCTGGATGTGTTGGCGTTCCAGGGCGTCGTTGGAGTCCGAGGCCCAGACCCGGTCGGCGTGTTCGAGCACCCCGAGGTCCACCCGGGCCCCGCCGGAGGAACAGGATTCGATTTCCAATCCGGGATGGGCGGCCTTCAGCTGGTCCATCAGGGCGTAGGCGGCCAGCGTCTGCCCGTGCTGCGAAGGCCGGCCGGCCGAGGCCAGATCGGTCAGATCCCGGTTCTGGTCCCATTTCAGGAACGAGATCGGTGCCCCGGCCTGCGCGGCATCCGTCAACACCGCATCCAGGGCGGTGAAGAGGTGGGTGTAGGCCTCGGGCACAGTCAGGTCCACGACGTGCTGGTTCCGCCAGGTCGGGGCCAACCGGTCTCCCCGGGCCCGGCACAGCCAGTCGGGGTGGTCGGTGGCCAGTGCCGAATCGGGGTTGGCCATTTCGGGTTCGACCCAGAGACCGAATTCCATGCCCAACTCGTTGACCCGGCTGATCAACGGGACCAGCCCCTCCGGCCAGACCTGCCCGGAGACCTGCCAGTCCCCCAGTCCCGAGGTGTCGTCACGGCGGGAGCCGAACCATCCGTCGTCGAGCACGAATCGTTCCACCCCGGCCTCGGCTGCCGCATGGGCCAACGAGACGAGCTCGTCGAGGTCATGCCGGAAATAGACGGCTTCCCAGGTGTTGAGCACCACGGGCCGGGCCCGGCGCGGATGGCCCGGGCGGGAGCGCAGGTAGGTATGGAAACGGGAGGCGACCCCGTCCAGTCCTGCCGGCGAATAGGCGAAGTAGACCCACGGACCGGTATGGCTCTGCCCGGTCTCCAGGACGATCTCCCCGGTCCCCGGCAGTTCCCCGGCCCCCAGGGCGCGGGACGGGTCGGCGGTGCGTTCGGCGAAGACCGTGCTGTTTCCGCTCCAGCCCAGGTGGGCCGCCCAGAGTTCGCCGCGGCGGTGGGCGAAGCCGGGGGTTCCGGCGGCCAGGAGCAACGGGGCGTCGTGCCCGGTCCGACCCCGTCGTCCGGTCCGGGCATGGGTTCCGGTGACGAAGGGCAGGCGTTGTTCGGATCGTTCGCGGGACCAGCGTCCTGCGGTATCCAGTAGTTCGGTGGCCTGCTGTCCGACGGGGAGCATCGTGTTCAGCGCCCTGACCTCATAGCCCGCATCGCCCGTATTGGTCAGGGCGTGGCGCAGCCGCAGTAGTCCGCCGGGCAGCAATTCCACGGTGGTTTCCAGTTCCAGTCCGGCCTCGGCATCGGTGGCGGTGAGGACGAGCTGGCTGTCCCCGCGGCGCACCTCGGGATCGGTGAAGCGCACGGAGGTGTCCCGTCCGCCGCGTCCGCCCTCGAGCAACGGGGTGCCCGCCCAGCCGGCACTGGCCTGCGGCCACAACGGCATGCTCAGCGGGTGGTCGTAGTTCGAATGCAGCACCGGGCCGGTCGATTCCCGTCCGGGCAGGGCCCCCGGGTCGGCGCCGAAGTGCACGACGGCGGGATCGCCGGCGGTCTGCAGGAGCAAG
Source organism: Arthrobacter sp. AOP36-A1-22 (assembly GCF_052377615.1). Taxonomy (NCBI): domain Bacteria; kingdom Bacillati; phylum Actinomycetota; class Actinomycetes; order Micrococcales; family Micrococcaceae; genus Arthrobacter; species Arthrobacter sp. AOP36-A1-22. Next base: position 247,479 of record NZ_JBQSWX010000002.1, on the reverse strand, counting down.
GCGACCCCGTCCCCGCTGAGACGGTGCAGGCTCATGGGGTCCCACCGCGTTCCGGGAGCACGGCCAGTTCCAGGAGCAGCTCGGCACGACGGGCCGTGAAGGCCTCCGCGTCGGCGACGTCGATGCCGCAGGAGCGGCTGCCCAGCCCGTGCTGGCCGGCGTCGATCCCCAGATGCCAGTGGGTGGATTCGGGCAGTTCGGTGGGATGGCTGGCCCCGGCCAGTTCCTGCTGGCTCCAGGGGCTGAGCGTGAATCCGGTATCGGCCGGGCCCTCCAGGATGGTCAGCCGAAGGGTCCTGCCGTCCACCAGGTCCAGGTCCAGGGACCGCAGGTCGCCGCGGCGGCCGTTGGCCTGCGGGCGCGGGTAGCCGGTGCGCAGTTGCCCCACCGGCAACCGGTGGGTGCCGAAGCGTTGGGCCGAGCGGGAGTCGGCGTAGCTCTCGCCCGGTCCGGCCCCGGTGAATCGGGCGGTGCAGTCGTCGGTGAGCGCCGCGGCCGGCAGGGTGAATCCGAGGCCGAGCTGGGCCAGCGGGAATCCGTAGTCCTGCAGGGCCTGCATCTTCGCCCGGAGGCGCAGGGTCGTTCCGGTGGCGCTGAAGTGCAGATCGACGTCGAAGCCCTCGGGCCGGGCCGGGGCGCCATAGCGGTAGACGCTGGACAGTTCCCGGGCCGTGGCCCGCATGGACAGGGTCCGGCGTTGCAGCCGGTGCAATCCGGCGGTCCGCCAGTGTTCCGCCACGGCGATGACGGGGCCCGGGGCCAGCCCGGCGTAGGCCTCCCAGTCGAAGTCCTCCGGGGCCTGGGCGTTGTTCCCTGCCGTATCGGGTCCGCCGGGGCGCATGCCGCGGCTGGGTTCGATGGTGCCTTCGTCGTTGTCGGTGGGGGCCCTGTAGGCCAGTAGTTCGGGCCCGGCCAGTTCCAGGTCGGCGAGGGAGGCCAGCATTCCGGCCTCGTCGAAGGAGGCCAGTTCCCAGGGTTGCCCGGCATCCTGCGCGTGCTGCCCGGCCTGCCCGGGGGCTTCGGCAAGGGCCGGCGTTCCGGCGAGGCGTCCCTGCCCCCAGGCGACCTCGTGGCCGGCCGGCGCCCACCAGGTCGGGTCGGCCAGCTGCACGGAGACACCCAGCAGCGCGCCGGGATGCCGGCCCGCCACCACGGGGACGGGCACGGTGGCCGTGGACCGGGGCGCCGTAGGCGCCACGTCCAGGACCCCTTCGGCCAACGGTGTGCCGGACCCGTCGGGGGCCGGGTCGGCGGCGTCGAGCCGCCAACGGAAGAGGTAGTCGGAGGTGTCCGCGAAGTCCTGCCGGTTCTCGATCCGCAGCTCCTCCCCGACGGTGATCCTGACGGGTTCGATGACCTTGGCATATTCGGTCAGTCCGGGGCTCGGGGTGCCATCGGCGAAGACGAGTCCGTCCAGGACGAAGTTGGAATCGTGGATCGGTTCCGCGAAGTCCCCGCCATAGGCGTGGACCGGCTGGCCATCGGGGGTGGAGGCGAGGATGCCGTGGTCCTTGTACTCCCAGACGAAGCCGCCCGCGGCCCGGGGGTAGGCGTCGAAGAGGGCCTCGTAGTCGCTCATCCCCCCGGGTCCGTTGCCCATGGCGTGCACGTACTCGCACAGGATGTAGGGCTGGGTCCCGATGCGCCCGGAGCCTTCGGCACTGACCGAGGGGACGGGGTTCCCGGCCAGCAGCGACTCCGATTCGGTCGGGGTGGCATACATGCGGGAGTAGACGTCGGTGTAGCGGGCCTCGTGGTCGCCCTCGTAGTGGATGGGGCGCGTGGGGTCGTGGCGGCGCAGCCAGTCGGCCATGGCGGCCAGGTTGGCCCCGGTGCCCGATTCGTTGCCCAGCGAGAACATCACCACACAGGCGTGGTTCGCGTCGCGGCGCCAGGTGCGTTCGATCCTATCCAGGTAGGCCGGCAGCCAGATCGGGTCGTCGGAGGGGTTGGATTCCCAGCCGGTGGCGACGAAGCCGTGGGTCTCCAGATCGCATTCGTCGATGAGCCAGAACCCGAGCTCGTCGGCGAGGTCCAGCAGGTGGTGGTTGGGCGGGTAGTGGCTGGTGCGGATGGCGTTGATGTTGTGCCGCTTCATCGTTTCCAGCTCGCTGCGGGTGAATTCGGTGGTGATCGCCCGGCCGGTGACCGGATGGAATTCGTGCCGGTTCACCCCGCGGAAGCGGATGGGTGCGCCATTGACGCGCAGCACCCCTTCGGCGATGTCGACCCGCCGGAATCCCAGCCGCAGCGTGACGGTTTCCCCCGGGGAGGCCAGGGTGGCGGTGTAGAGCCGCGGGGTCTCGGCGGTCCAGCCGTGGACCCGGCCGACGGGGACGTCGAGCATGGCCGTGGACGTCCCATCGGTGGGGGCCTCGATCGTCTGCTCGATCCCCAGTTCCGGCAGTGAGAACCGCAGCGGGAAGGACCCCGCCGGGGCCGTCGCTTCCAGTGCCAGATGCCCGGCACCGGCGTCGTAATCGGCGACGACGTGGACATCACGGATCCCCGCGGCGGGTTCACCGATCAGGGTGACGTCGCGGAAGATGCCCGGCAACCACCACTGGTCCTGGTCCTCGAGATAGCTGGCGGCGGAGAAGGCGTGCACCCGCACGACCAGCCGGTTGGTCCCGGTTCCGTGGTGCACCGAGGAGGTGACATCGAATTCGTGGGTGAGCCGGCTGCCGGAGGCATGGCCGAGTTCGGTGCCGTTGAGCCAGGCCTTGAACGTCGATTCGACCCCTTCGAACCGCAGGATCACCCGGCCCAGGGAATCCAGGACCCCGGAATCGAAGCCCAGTTCCTCGAGCGTGAACTCGCGCAGGTAGTCGCCGGTGCCGTTCTCGTCGGGGACATGGGGCGGGTCCAGCGGGAACGGGTAGTCCACGTTGGTGTACCAGGGGCTGCCGAAGCGGTTGATCTGCCCGGTCACCAGCGGCCCGTTGGCCGCATCCAACACCCAGTGCCCGGGAACGGCCACCGCGTCGGGGAACAAGGCCTCCTGCGCGGCGGGATCCTGGTGGGCGGCGGCCACCGAGGGCGAATACCTGAACCCCCAGTCCCCGTTCAGGCTGGCTTCGGGCCGGTCCGAGCAGAGATGGGCCCGCGCCGGCAACAGGCCGGCTCCGGGTGAGGGGTCGAGGTGGTACGGCAATGCCTGCTGGTCGGTCACGGGGTTCCTCCTACTTGCTGCTGCCGAGGGTCAGCCCGGCGACGAAGTGCTTCTGCAGGATCATGAACAAGATCACTGTCGGCAGGGCGATCATGACCGCACCGGCGGCCACGAGGTTGTTGTCGGTGAAGAACGCTCCCTTGAGGTTGTTCAACGCACTGGTCACCGGCATGGCGTCGCCATCGCGGAGCAGGACCAGTGCCCAGAAGAAGTCGTTGTAGATCCAGGCGAACTCGAGGGTGGCCAGGGCCGCCAGTGCCGGGCGGGTCAGCGGCAGGACGATCTGGTAGAACTGCCGCCAGACCCCTGCCCCGTCGACCTGGGCGGCTTCTCCGAGTTCGTCGGGCAGTGCCTTCATGAAGTTGCTGAGCACGAAGACGCAGAAACCCATTTGGAAGGCCACATTGATCAGCACGACCCCGAACTGGGTGTTGTAGATGTCCAGGGACAGGAACATCCGGTACAGCGGGGTGATGATGACCTGCTGGGGCAACAGGTTCGCGGCGGTGAAGAACATCAGCATGAACAGGTTCAACTTGAAGCTGAAGCGGGCCAGGACGAAGGCGGCCATCGAGGACATGAACAACACGATGATGACCGCCGGGACGGCGATGTAGAGCGAGTTCAGGAAATAGTGCGGCAGGTCGGCCTGCGTCCAGGCGGTGACGTAGTTGTTGAAGTTCAGCGTGTCCGGCAGGGACACGTAGCCCTTCTCCGCCGTCTCCGAATAGGGACGCAGGGAGGTGTAGACGGCCCAGGCCAGCGGGGCCAGCCACAGGACCGCCCAGACGATGAGGCCCACATGGAGGATGACCCGTCCGGGGCGCAACGGGGCCTTGTTCTTCCGCCCTGGTGCGGCGGAGGGGGCCGAGGTGCTGCTCCTGCGCCCGGTTCCATGGCGGCCCCGGGGCGGCGCTTCCTGCGTCACCACGGTGGCGGAGGATGTGCCGGTGCGGTCCGGATGGGATTCGTCGGGGGTCGTGGTGGCGGCACTCATCGGGCCCCCTCCTTCTTGAAGGTCTGAACCAGGTACGTGATGATGAACACCAGCGAGATGACCAGCAGGACGACGGCGATCGCCGAACCGAAGCCGATCCGGCTGGCCTCGCCGATGATGTTGTTGGTGATCAGCACCGAGAGCAGTTCCAGCCCGTTGGTTCCCTTGTTGATGATGTAGACGATGTCGAAGGCGCGCAGCCCTTCGATGACCGTCACCACCAGGACGATCACGTTGATGGGCTTCAGGGTCGGGAAGACGACCTGGAAGAAGGTCTGTCGCTGGTTGGCTCCATCGATCGCCGCCGCCTCCTTGATCGAGACGTCGACCCCCTTCAGTCCGGCCAGGTAGAGGATCATGATGTAGCCGACATGGCGCCAGCTGGCCGCCACGAGCACGGCCCAGAGGTTGATGTCCGAGTTGCCCAGCCAGTTCACGTTGGCACCGGTGAGCTGGTTGATCAGCCCCTGGTCCTGCGAGTAGAGCAGGGTCCAGATGAAGCCGACCAGGGCCAGGGAGAGCACCACCGGAAGGTAGAAGATGCTCTGGTAGACGCGGGTTCCCTTGATGTTCTTGTCCAGCAGCACGGCCAGGAACAATCCCAGTGGGGTGGCCACCAGGGCCAGGACCAGCAACCAGATCACGTTATGCCACATGGCCGGCCAGAAGGGCGGGTAGATGGTGGCCAGTTGCTGGTAGTTCTGGAACCCGACGGGTTCCATGGCCGTCACCCCGTTCCACCGGGTGAAGGAGAGGAACACCGAGCCCAGCGCCGGCCCCCAGATGAAGGCCAGCACCACCAGCGCCGGGGCACCGAGCATCAGGGTCAGTACCACCCGGTCGGTGCTGCTGTAGCGGCGGACCTTGCGGGGTGGGGCCGCAGGCGCGCTCTGTGTCGTCGTAGTCATGGTGTTCCTCTCCTGCAGCGGCATCAGGCGGTGAAGATGGCCTTCTTCTGCGCCTCGATGTCCTTCAGGATGTTGTTGATGTCCTTCGGGTCCTTGATGAAGGCCTGCAGCGAGGGGATCATCACCGTGGAGGCGAAGTCAGGGCGGGTGTCGCGGTCCAGGAACTGTGCGGTGTGCTTGGCTTCCCCGACCAGTTCCACCGCCTTCTTCTGCAGGGCCGTGTAGTTGGAGGTGTCCACGTTCGTCGCCGGGCCCACGATCGACTTATCGGCTTCGGTGTTGATCTGCTCCGCTTCGGCACTGCCCAGGAACTCGAGGAGGTCCTTGGCGGTTCCACCGTTTTCGGTCTTCGCGCTCATCATGAACCCGTCGGTGGGGGCGTCGATGGAGTCCGTGCCGTGTTCGTCGTTGATCTTGGGGAACTTGAAGAAATCCAGGTCCTCCAAGGCCTCGCCGCCCTCCGCTCCCTGGAACTGCTGTGAGATCGACATGCCGAAGACCGCCATGCCGGTCTTTTTCTGCAGCAGCCCCTGGGCCATTTCCTGCCAGTCACGGCCCAGGCCACCCTTCTGGTGGTAGGGCATCTGCTTGGCCCACGTGTCGAAGACGTCCTTGACCTCATCCGATTCCCACGATTCTTCGCCGGCCAGGAGGCTGGTGTGGAAGTCGTAGCCGTTGATGCGCATGTTCAGGATGTCGAAGGTGCCCATGGCCGGCCACCCGTCCTTGTCGCCGAGGCCGATGGGGGTCAGCCCGTCCTTCTGCATCTCCTTGCTCAGGCTGATGTACTCGTCCAGCGTGGTGGGGATGTCGTAGCCCTTGTCCGCGAACACCGACTTGCGGTAGAACACGGCCCAGGGGTAGTAGGAGACCGGAACGAAATACTGCTTGCCGTCGGTTGCGGTCGCGGAGGCCTTGAAGGCCTCGCTGAAATCGTCACCGATGTTGTCCCAGACGGAGCTGACGTCCCCGGCCAGACCCTGGTCGGCGAAGAAGCGCATGCGGTAGCCGGCGAACCAGCTGAACACGTCATCGGGTTCGCCTTGCAGGTAGGAGTTGATCTGCTCCTGATAGGTGTTGTGGTCCACCGTGTTGATGCTGACCTTGGAACCGGAGTCCTTCTTGAAGGTGTCGATCATCTTCTTATAGGCGGCCTTCGGCACGGCATCGGACTGGTTGGAGCCGAAGGAGATGGCCCCGGTGCCCTCCTTGACGTCCGAGCCTCCTCCGCCTCCTCCGCAGGCGGTCAACGCGGCCATGGCCGACAGGCCCACGGCCCCGCCGAGCACCGAGCGGCGGCCCACCGGGACGCTGAGACCAGCTCCGAGCGAAGACGGGCTGGGTGCGAACGAATATCCGCTCTTCCGGGGGTTGGACTGTGCCACGGTGACTCCTTGGGTTGTGCCGCAGACCCGTTTCAGGTGCCAGGCGACGGAGAATTCTTGAAAAACACTCAAAGTCGATCATAAAGCAACGTAATCAGACTTATCGCTACTATGGCACGCGTCACTTTGGAGCGCAAGGGGTCGATGTCAACCAATTGTCGAGGGCGCTTTTGGCGGGATTTATCGGTATTTTTTGAAAAAAGAACCACTCGCACATTTCCGAACCTCGACTATGCTGATCTGACCGGGCCATCCCGCCCTCCGTCCGTCCGCTCCCCGCAATCCCCGAAAAAGGTGTCCCGAACATGGCAGAAATGCTCCCGCAGCAACGTCGTCGGCACATCCTGGACGAGTTGAACAAATACGGACAGGTGCGCGTCACCGAGCTCTCCCACGAACTGGGCATCTCGGAGATGACCGTCCGGCGGGATCTGAACGCGCTGGCAGCGGCCGGGGAACTGGTCAAGGTCCACGGCGGGGCCACCCGTGAACAATCGGCCACCAGCATCGAGCCCGGCTTCACCCGCAAACTCGGGCTCGCGGCCCCCGAGAAGGAGGCCCTGGCGCTGCGGGCGGCCGAACTGATCGAACCTGGCATGTCCGTGGCACTGAATTCCGGGACCACCACCTATGCCCTGGCCGGTCACTGCACGGGTATTGCCGACCTGACGGTGGTGACGAACTCCCCCCGCATCGCCGAGGTCTTCTACAGTGCCGACAACCCTTCCCAGTCGGTCATCCTCATCGGTGGCATCCGGACCCCCTCCGACGCCCTGGTGGGCCCGTTGGCCACGGCCGCCCTGGCCCAGCTGCATGTGGACATCTGCTTCATGGGGATCCATGGCATGACCGCCGAAGACGGTTTCACCACCCCGAACATGCTCGAAGCCCAAGCCAACCAGGCGTTCATGTCCGCGGCGGCGGAACTCGTCGTCGTCGCGGACCACAGCAAATGGGGCATCACCGGGTTGTGCCAGATCGCCGAACTCGGCACGGCGGATGTCCTGATCACCGGGGACAACCTCTCCCCCGAGGCGGTCGACATCCTCGGGCAATCCATCGAAACGCTCCTGCTGGCACCCACCGCCTAAACTGGCGGCATGCCCCAGCCCCTCAGCCCGGAACTGGCCCAGCGCGTCATCGACCAGGTCGCCCCGACGCTGGAGTTCAACATCAACATCATGGATCCCGCCGGACGGATCATTGCGTCCACCGACCCCGCACGGATCGGCTCGACCCACGCCGTCGCGCGGGCCGTGGCCGCCGGCGAACCGGGGATCGTGCACGACGGCGCGTCGCCCGCCGAACGCCCGGGGGCGAACCTGCCGCTGCGGTTGGACGGGAAGATCGTGGGCGTACTGGGCCTCACCGGACCTCCGGAGCGGGTCTCGCCCGTGGCCCAGGTGCTGGTTCTGACCACGGCCCTGCTGCTCGAACGCGAACGTGAACTCGATGACTCCGCCCGCCGCGAAGCAGCCGACCGCGAACTGCTGTCCGGGATGGTGGCCGGCGATATCGACGGTGCGGCCATCACCGGGGCGCTGGCCTCCGGGCTTCCCGGGCTGGCGGCCCCGTGGAGCCTCTCCGCCGTCCTGGACCGCCAGGAGAGCGGCACGGTGGAACCCGACCCCGGGGCAGTCCCTCCTCCCGGCGCCCAGCGGCGGGCCCGTTTCGGCGGGGCACAGTGGATCCTGACCGGGGCCCGGTCCACCCGCCCGGAAGACCGGGCCACGGCAGTCCCCCCGGCGGGGACCCTGATGATCGACGGCGGCCCCTGCGCCGACGGCGCCGAGCTGGCCGGGGTGGCCCAGGCCCTGGGGGCGTTGGTCGCCGCCGCCGATCTGCTGCCGGAACCACCGGCGTCGGGGATCCTCAGGCTCGATGAATTGGCTCCCGAACTCAGCGTCTCCTGCCTGCCGGCGGCGACCCGCGCCTCGATGGCCCGCCGGGTGGACTCCCTGGGCGCGGGGCACCGAGGCACGGTGGTGGCCTTCCTGCGCTGTGGTGCCTCGGTCGCGGCCGCGTCCCGTGAGCTGTACCTGCACCGGAACACGACCGTGCAACGCCTGGAGCGCATCACCGAGCTGACGGGGCTCGACCCGCGGAGCCCGGCCCAGGCGGCTTCGCTGCAGCTGGCGATCATCGCCGCCCGCCGCCGGACCCGGTAGCCACGCAGGCGGCCGCACCTCCCGGGGGCCTTCCCCGACACATCCGGAAAAACAGTGCATATTGCACATGTTCTGGTGGACCAATGCACCAAAGACCGGACAACTCATCCATATTTCTTCGTTCGGCAGTGTCCTAGAGTGGAGCCATGAGCCCCCAATCACCTCCCGTCATCGTCGTCGCCCCCGATTCGTTCAAGGGCAGTGCCTCCGCCGCCCAGGCTGCCGCCGCCCTCGCCCGCGGGGCCCGCGCCGTCGCCGGACCGGCCGCCACCATCCTCGAACTGCCCATGGCCGACGGCGGCGAAGGCACCCTGGATGCGCTGCTGGCGACCTGGGGGACGGAACCGTTGACCATGGAAACCACCGACGCCCTCCGCCGCCCCGCCACGGCACGGTACGGGCTCTCCGCGGATGGGACCACGGGCATCATCGAGGCGGCCGAAGCCAACGGGTTGCCCCAGGTCGCCGATCTCGACCTGCGCCCGCTGGAGGCCGATACCTACGGGGTCGGGCTGATCGCCGCCCGCCTGCTGGACGCAGGGGTCTCGGAGATCCTGCTGTGCATCGGCGGCTCCGCAACCACCGACGGGGGTACCGGGATGCTCAGCTCCCTGGGGGCCCGGTTCCTGGATCCCGGGGGCGAACCCGTCGCCCCGGGGGGCGGCTCGCTCTCGGCCATCTCCCGGGTGGACGTATCGGGGCTGCACCCCCGGGCCGCCTCCATATCCTGGCGGATCGCCGTGGACGTGGACAACCCGTTGTGCGGGCCACGGGGTGCCGCCGCGGTCTTCGGCCCGCAGAAGGGGGCCGGCCCCGAGGACGTCGCGGTGTTGGATGCCGGTCTGGCCCATCTGGCCACGGTGCTCGACGCCGAGGAGGTGTCCCGGCACCCCGGGTTCGGGGCCGCCGGCGGACTGCCCCTGGCCCTGGTGTCCCTGCTGGGGGCCGAAACGGTTCCGGGGGCCGAACTCGTCTCCACCGCCGTCGGACTACGCACTGCCCTGGCCGGCGCCGACGTCGTGCTCACCGGGGAGGGACGGCTGGATAGCCAGTCCCTGGGCGGCAAGGTCGTCGACGCCGTCCGCCGCACCGCGGACCAGCACAGCCGGATCGTGGTCATCGCCGGTGCCGTGCAGCTCGATGCCGCCTCCTGCCGGGAGGCCGGGCTGACCGCGGCGTTCTCCATTGCCTCGGGAGCGGCGACGCTGGCCGAGCTGCAGGCCGATGCCGAGCGCCTCATCGAGGACGCCGCGGCCCAGGCCTGCGCGGCCCTCGGCCTCGGAGCGCCGGGGGCTTCGACCCGGTAGCTCCCGCCGCGGGCGGCTAGGCTCGGGGATCATGAAGATTCTGGACAAGGCAGTGCGCATCGATGCGTGGCTCTGGGGGATCCGCGCCTTCAAAACCCGCTCCGCGGCGACGGCGGCCTGCCGGGCGGGTCACGTCAAACTCAACGACCGCCCGGCCAAGGCCGCGGCGGTCGTGGTTCCCGGAGACATGATCCGGGTCCGGGAATCCGGGTTCGAGAAGATCCTCGAGGTGCGCGCCCTGATCTCCAAACGCGTCGGGGCTCCGGCGGCGGCCAGCTGCTACACCGACCACACCCCGGAACGTCCGAAGGCGCCGTCGTTGATGATTCCGGTCCGCGACCGCGGAACGGGGCGCCCCACCAAGAAGGACCGGCGCGAACTCGAACGGCTGCGCCGCGAACTGGAAGGCTAGACCGCCTCGTCCGCGCCCGGACGCTCCGCGAGCTCCGCGTCCAGACGCAGCAACCCGTTCCCGTCCTCACCGATCAGGCGGACCCGGCCGATGATCTCCCCGACGGTCGCCTCCTCTTCGAGCTGTTCCTCGACGAACCAGTTCAGCAGCGGCAGGGCGTCGATGTCCCCCTCCTGCTGCGCCAGACGGTAGAGGCTGCGGATGGCTTCCGACACCTTGACCTCATGGGCCAGCGAGGCCTCGAAGGCCTCCAGGACGGTACCGGCCTTCACACCGGGTGCCTTGATGCCACCGATGGAAGGGCTCGCGTCGCGGTCGGTCATATGGGCGATGAACTTCTCCGCGTGGACGACTTCTTCCTGGGCCTGGGCCCGGAACCATCCGGCGATGCCCGGCAGGTCATGGACGTCCATTTCGATGGCCAGCTGGCGGTAGACCACGGAGGCCTCGAGTTCGAGGGTGACTTGGTCGTTGAATGCTTCCTTCAGTGCTCCAGTAAGTTTCATGTGGATTAATCTACGGTGATTCCACCGGGCTGTCATCGCAGTCTGGCCTAACTGACCCGGGCATGGATCCATTAGCGAACACGGGCGTTGTCCCCCACGGGACGGGGTTGGGAAGCCATGCCTGCCCGGCCCTAGACTGGCCGGATGGGTCATATTGATGTTGCCGGAATCGACTATTTCCTCTCCGACGGCACGCAGCTGCTGAACGAGGTCTCCTTCAAGGTCGGCAACGGCAGCAAAACCGCCCTCATCGGACCCAACGGCGCCGGGAAGACGACGCTTTTCAAGATCATTGCCGGTGACCTCACCGCCGACGGCGGGACCGTCGGCCTGTCCGGCTCGATGGGCATCATGCGCCAGTTCGTCGGGCAGGTCCGTGACGAGTCCACGGTGCGCGACCTGCTGGTCTCCGCCGCACCCCCGGCCCTGGCGAAGGCCGCGGCCGAGATGGCAGCCGCCGAGGAGGCCATGCTCGAAGACCATACAGACCCCGCAGCCGAGGAGAAGACGCAGATGCGTTACGCCCAGGCGATCGTGGACTGGGGTGACGTGGGCGGATACGACATCGAGACCGTCTGGGACGTGGTCTGCATGGAGGCCCTCGGTCTGCCCTTCGAGGCCGCCGCCCACCGTCCGGCGACCACGCTCTCCGGTGGCGAGCAGAAACGGCTGGTACTGGAGGCGCTTTTCGCCGGCAACGACGAGGTCCTGCTGCTCGACGAACCGGATAACTACCTTGACGTCCCGGGCAAGCGTTGGTTGGAAGGCAAGCTGCGCAGCTCCGACAAGGCAGTGCTGTTCATCAGCCACGACCGCGAACTACTCAATCAGGCCGCCGAACGCATCATCACCCTTGAACCCGGTGTCAACGGTGCCTCCGCCTGGATCCATGGCGGGTCCTTCGGGAACTACGGCGAAGCACGTGCGGACCGCAACGCCCGCTTCGAGGAACTGCGCAAACGCTGGGACGAGGAGCACACCAAGCTCAAGGAGCTGGTGAACATGTACAAGAACAAGGCGGCCTTCCGTTCCGATATGGCCACCCGGTACAGCGCGGCACAGACCCGGTTGGCGAAGTTCCTGGAGATCGGCCCTCCCGAGGCGCTGCCGATGGAACAGAACGTCAAGATGCGGCTGAAAGGCGGCCGCACCGCCAAACGGGCCGTGGTGGCCACGAGACTGGAGCTCACCGGGCTGATGAAGCCCTTCTCCACCGAGGTCTGGTTCGGGGACCGGGTGGGGGTGCTCGGTTCCAATGGTTCCGGCAAATCGCACTTCCTGCGGCTGCTCGCCGCCGGCGGCACCGACCCCGAACGCGAACATCTCCCCGTCTCGGATATCGCCCTGACCGAGGTTCCCCACGAGGGCAAGGTCAAGCTCGGCGCCCGCATCCGTCCGGGCTACTTCGCCCAGACGCATATCCGGCCGGATCTGGGTCATCGTTCCCTGCTGGACATCCTGCACCGCGGCGACGAGCACCGCTCCGGCATGGGGCGCGAGGCGGCTTCGGGGGCCCTTGATGGTTACGGATTGGCTGCACAGGCCGAACAGGCCTTTGATTCACTCTCCGGAGGGCAGCAGGCCCGTTTCCAGATCCTGTTGCTGCAACTTTCGGGAGCGACCCTGCTCCTCCTCGACGAACCCACCGACAACCTGGACCTGCACTCCGGCGAAGCCCTGGAACGGGCGGTCAATGCTTTTGAAGGAACCGTTCTGGCGGTCACCCACGACCGCTGGTTCGCCAAGTCCTTCGACAGGTTCCTGGTCTTCGGGTCCGACGGGAGGGTCTACGAGTCCGAGGAACCCGTCTGGGATGAGGCCCGGGTCCAACGGACCCGCTGAGCGGGAATACCCGTCCCGTCCGGGACGCTGTGCCCGGCAGGTGACCGTTGAAGGACAACGGCCACGATTGATCGTCCCCCACCGAAGGAGACCACGTTGAGCATGTACGCCGTCACCAACCCAGCCACCGGAGAAGTCGAGAAGGAATACGAGACCTTCACCGACGCGGCCCTGCAGGAAGCCCTCGCCGGCGCCCATGCCTCCTTCGCCACCTGGCGGAACACCTCGGTGGACGACAGGGCCGCCCTGCTCGGACGCGTCGCCGACCTGTACGAGGAACGCCGGGACGAACTGGCAGCGATCATCACCCGTGAGATGGGCAAGCCCGTCATGCAGGCCAAGGGCGAAATCGGCATCGTCGCCTCCATCTACCGGTACTACGCCGCCAACGGCCCCGGCTTCCTCGCCGACGAGGAACTCGACGTCGCCGCCGGCGGATCCGCCGTGGTGCGCAAGGAGGGTCTGGGCGTGTTGCTGGGCATCATGCCCTGGAACTTCCCGTACTACCAGGTTGCCCGGTTCGCCGCCCCGAACCTGATGAACGGCAACACCATCCTGCTCAAGCACGCCCCGCAGTGCCCCGAATCGGCTGTGGCCATGGAGCAGATCTTCCGCGATGCCGGAGCCCCCGAGGGGGCCTATGTGAACATCTTCGCCACCAACGAACAGATCGCCGAGCTCATCGCCGATCCGCGGATCCAGGGCGTATCGCTCACCGGTTCCGAGCGCGCCGGTTCCGCGGTGGCCGAAGTCGCCGGCCGGAACCTGAAGAAGGTCGTTCTGGAACTGGGCGGTTCCGACCCGTTCATCCTGCTCGATACCGAAAACCTGGAGAAGACGGTCAAACGCGCCGTCAACGCCCGCATGGGCAATGGCGGCCAGGCCTGCAACGCGGCCAAACGCTTCATCGTCATGGCGGACCTCTACGACGACTTCGTCGAGAAGTTCACCGCGGCCGCCGGCGCCATCACGCCGTCGGATCCCACCGAGGACCAGACGGCAGTGGGCCCGCTGTCCTCGCAGTCGGCCGCGGACAATCTGCAGAAGCAGGTCGATTCGGCCATTGCCGAGGGGGCCAAGGTACTGGTCGGTGGTTCCAAGGTGGCCGAGGATTCAGCCTTCTTCCAGCCCACCGTGCTGACCGGGGTCACCGATGAGATGGAGGTGTTCCATCAGGAACTGTTCGGCCCGGTCGCCATGATCTTCAAGGTCTCCAGCGAGGAGGATGCCGTGGCCCTGGCCAACGACACCCCCTTCGGACTCGGTTCGTCCATCTTCACCGAGGATCCCCAGCGGGCCCAGCGGGTGGCGCATCAGATCGACGCCGGAATGGTCTTCATCAACGAGCCCGGCGGGACCGCCGCCGAGTTGCCCTTCGGCGGGGTCAAGCGCTCCGGCGTCGGCCGGGAACTGGGCAAATACGGGATGGAGGAGTTCGTGAACCGCAAACTCATCCGCACCCGCAAGTAGACACCCCGTCAGGCCGTTTCCTTCCCACGGGAAGGAAACGGCCTGTATGCCGTGGTGGCTCAGCCGACCTCGAAGCCTCCGCGGCCGGCACGCACCTCGATCTGCCGGACGTCGAGGCGTTCAACCCGGCCCGGGGCATCGGGCGAACGCAGCCAGTCGGCCAGGGCGGCCACCGCCGCCGCGGGACCCTGCGCAGTAACGCACACGCTGCCGTCGGGGAGGTTCTGCGCGCTTCCTTCCACCCCGAGGGCTTCGGCGCGCTGCCGGGTCCGGTACCGGAATCCAACCCCCTGCACCATGCCGTAGGCCATCGCCTCGACGGCCGTGACCGCGTCGCCGGCGTCCGGGCCGCTGCTGCCGCGGGTCCCCGGCCCGCCGTTCATGCCGCCCCTGTCGATCCGCCGGTCAGTTCGATGGGTGCCACCCCGGCGTCGAAACCGAAGACGTGGGCGTAGAACGCCAAGGAGAGTTCCTGGGCGCGTACGATGTTCGCTGCCTGCCGGAACCCGTGCTGTTCCCCGGCAAAAAGCACGTAGGCATGTTCGATCCCCTTGGCCGCCAGCGCGTCGGCGAACTTCTGCGACTGGTTCGGCGGGACGACCTTGTCCTCGTCGCCCTGGAGCAACAGGACCGGGCAGTCCAGGTCGTCGACGTGGTTGATGGGGGCCCGTTCGACATACAGTGCGCGGGCCTGTGGCCACGGGCCCACCAACGACTCCATGTAGTGGGCTTCGAAATCGTGGGTATCGGCGACGAGCGCCTCGAGATCGGCCACCCCATACCGCGAGATCCCGGCGCTGAAGGCCGTGGTGTTGGTCAGGCAGGCCAGGGTGGTCCACCCGCCGGCCGAACCGCCTTCGATGGCCAGCCGGTCGGGATCGGCCAGCCCGGCATCCACGAGGCCGCGCATCACCGCGACGGTGTCCTGGACGTCGGCGACGCCCCACTGTCCGGCCAACCGTTCCCGGTAGGCCCGACCGAATCCGCTGGATCCCGCATAGTTCACGTCCACCACGCCCAGCCCACGGCTGGTGTAGTAGGCGATCTCCAACGACAGGCCGATGCGCGCCTGTCCGGTCGGGCCGCCATGCACCATGGCGATGAAGGGGGGTTTCTCGTCCGTACCGCCCAGGTATCCGGCAAGCGCCGGTTCGTAGACGTTCGCGTGCACCACCGTCCCGGTTTCATCGGTGAACTCCATCGCCCGTCCGGTCGGCAGCACCCCGGGGTCGGGGAGTTCCGCCAGCGACCGGCGGATGGTCCTCATCTGGCAGGAAGCCAGATCGAGCACCCGGATGCCGTTGCCTTCGGTCGAGTTCTGCGACACGGTGAGGACCTGTGGGCCGGTGCCCTCGTCGTGGATCTCGATGGGCAGGGCATGGGTCAGCACGGCCTCGAGGTCCTCCAGGGTCCCTGTCCGTGGATCGAGCACGCCCAGCCGCATCCCGTGGGTGCCATGGGCGGCCAGGATCCTCCCGTCCTCGAGCACCGAATACCAGGTGCTGCCGATCTGCCACAGGGGTTCGGCGAATTCCTCCTCGCGTGGGCACAGCGCCCGGGCCGTCCCGGCGTCGACGTCTTGCCTGTAGAGGTTCCACCAGCCCGAGCGGTCCGAGATGAAGGCCAGGGCCCCGGCGTCGAGCCATTCGGGTTGCAGTACGGATTCAGCCACCGAACCGGCCAGCTCAGTCACCGAGGACACGATCCCTGCGTCGTCGAGTTCCCCGACATGCAGGACGGTCCCGTCCCAGGGCATCTGCGGGTGTTCCCAGCTGATCCAGGCGATCCGCCGGGCATCGGGGCTGAGCCGGGGATAGGCGACGAACCGGGACGGCGGCGTCACCCGGCGCAGCCGCGACGCATCCTGGGCGGCACTGCCGTCCAGCGGGATGGCGACGATGTAGCGTTCCGGGGCGGGCCCGCTGAGATCCTCGCAGACGGCGAGCATCTCGCCGGCATCCGCGGAGGGGACGAACTCGGCGAAGCGCAGTTGCGGGTCCGTCTGACCGCCGGGCCGGGAATCGGGGGTCAGGGCACTGATGCCCGCGGGTCCTCGCAAATGGACCCTCTGATCAGCGAAGTTCGTGAAGACGAAGCGGCCGGTTTGGGCGGAGTCGGCCAGCGGGGCCCAGGCCGCGCCCCCGTATTCGTGGACCCGGCTGCGGACATTGTAGGGCGCTGGAAGCAACTCCACCTGCGGGTCCCCGTCGGCCATGATGGTGTTGCGTCCGCCTTCTTCCGGGCGACCTTCAACCCACCAGACCACGTCGGCCACGAACCGGGGGAAGCCCACCGGCCTACGGGTGGCGATCAGTGATGCCGCGGTGAGTGGGGAGGGCCAGGAGCCGTATGATGCACGAATACTCATGACATACGAGCCTACCGGTGGGCCTTCCGCCGTCGAACCGGCCGAGGCAGGATGGACTCATGACACGCTTTGCCGTCTTCCTCCGTGGCATCAACGTCGGCGGGGTCCGCATCACCATGAAGGACCTGGCTGCCGCGCTGGCTGCTGCCGGATATCGACGGGTCATCACCGTGCTGGCTTCGGGGAACGTGGTGCTCGATGCCGACGAAGACGACGCCGGCTCCCTGGGGACGGCGCTGGAGGCCCTGTTGGGCGAGCGCTTCGGCTATCCGGCGCGGGTCGTCGCCACGACGACGGCCCGGGTGGCGGCGTTGGTCGAGGCCTACCCCTTCCCCCCGATCGACGACGGGGTTCCCCGGCACGACTACGTGGTCCTGGCCGCCTCCGAGACAGCCGTGGCCTCGGTCATGGCTGCGGCCCCACGGCCCGCCGACGGGGAGAGCTTCGCCACCGGGGACTCGGTACTGTATTGGCAGGTTCCCCGCGGCGAATCGCTGAGCTCACCGCTTGCCAAGGTCCTGGCCCGCCCGCAGCACAAGGCGTCCTTGACCACGCGGAACCTGAACACCCTGCACAAGGTCCTGTCCCGGGCGGCTGCCGGGGACTAGACGCGTTCGGGTGTCCGGGCGGCTTCGGCGTCGTCCTCGATCTGCCGGGGCCCGTTGATCATGAAGGCACCGGCCACCATGACCACCAGGCAGATTCCCAGCATTCCGAAGGAGGCGCCCCAGCCGCCGGTGGCCTCGTGGACGACCCCGAAAAGCAGCGGGGCGATCGCGGCGCCGACGTAGCCCAGGCCCTGGCTGAATCCTGCCAGCACCCCGGATCCATAGGTCGTGCGCGAACGCAGGTTGATCATCAGCAGCGCCATGGCGAACGTTCCCTGCCCGAGCCCGGCCGAGGTGATCCACCACCAGGTCCCCTGGGTCGGGAGGAAGTACATGCCCAGATGCCCGATGACCCATAGCAGGACGAAGAAGCCGACGGCGTAGATGGGTTGGCGCATCCGCGGGACCACCAGCGGCACCAGCAGGCTCACCGGTAGTCCAAGGACCGCGAAGTAGGCCAGCGCGCTGCCGGCCACGGCCGGGGAGATCCCCTCGCCGATGAGATAGGGCGGAAGCCAGGTGAAGTAGACGTAGGTCTGTCCGGAGTTCCCGGCCAGGAAGATGGCCAGGCCCCAGGCGACCCGGGAGCGCCAGGGGTTGATCCTGCGGTCCGCTTCCACCGCGACGACGCCGGCGAGTCGGCTTTTGGTTTCGGCCGGGGTCTCTGCCGCCGCCATCCGGGCATGTTCTGCCGCCTCCGCGCCCCGCCGGCGCCGGTCGGCCGCGAACTGGATGAACCAGGGCACCAGGACGACGGCGCTGGCCAGGGTCCAGAAGCCGATGGAGAACCGCCAGTTGGACACCTGCTCGAGCGGGACCGCGAACATGGGGCTCATGGCGGTGCCGATCGCGATCAGGGTCACGTAGCCGGAGGTGACGGTGGAGATCTTATCCGCGAAGTATTTCTTCACCAGTGGCGGCAGAACCACGTTGCCCATGCCGTAGCCGATCATCGTCAGCGCGGAGAGCAGCAGGAAGGAGGTCACGTCCCCCACGAAGGCCCGGCCCGCCTGTCCGACGATGGCCAGTGCCACCGAAAGCAACAGGGTCCGTTCCAGTCCCAGCATGGCTATCATCCGCGGGGTGAACAGCCCCGAGATTCCGAAGATGATCGGGGCCAGCATGGCCAAGAGCCCGGTACTGAAGGCGGTGAAGCCCAGCTCCGGGCCGATGAGGTCCAAAAGCGGCGGAACCGAAACGACGGCGGCACGCACGCTCAGGGCCATGAGCATGATCCCCACCAGAGCGGCGATGCGCCCCTTCCATGGGCGGGACTTGAGCTTCAAGGCCATCAGTGGCCCTCCTTGAGCCGGTCGACCTGCTCGAGCAGGGCGCCGATATCACTGCCGACCAGGGAACGGGACCAGGTGCCGGGCATCGTCGAATGGTAATAGAGGCCTTCACCGATCAGCATGATGGCTTCGGCGGCATGCGGGTCGGCGACGTCTTCGCGCACCAGTCGCTCCCAGTCGCCGTGCACCTGGTCCAGGGCGGCGACCGCCGGGGCATGGGCCCCCGCCGCCAGACGGACGACGGCCTGGTAGAAGGAATCGAATTCGGTTTCCTCGACCGTGGAGGTGCGCACATAGTACCGGGCGGCCCCCTCGGGGGCGGCTTCCATGCGTTCGCTATCCTGCTGCGCGGCGTCCAGCAGACGTTCGATGACGGCTTCGGCGAGGGCGTCCTTGGAAGGAAAGTGGTACAGCAGCCCGCCCTTGGAGACACCGGCCAGTGCCGCGGTCGCGTCCATCGTCGCCGCCCGTTCGCCATCGCTGCGCAGCAGGGCCGCATAGGCGTCGAGGATTTTCTCCCGTGCTGTTGGTGGTCTGGACATGCCTTCGACTCTAGCGTTTTCGACCGCCTCCGCCGTCATCGACATCATATGGACTCCATACCGTCCGGACGGTACAGTTACTCGGGAGATTCCTCCCCACCCCAAGGACACCGGCATGAGCGCGTTGGACGACCGGCAGACCCGAAGCCTGCACCCCGGACGAGCGCGCCGTTGGGCCGCCCTGGCCGTACTGATGTTCCCGGTGTTGCTGGTCGCCGTCGACAACACCGTGCTCAGCTTCGCCGTCCCCTCGCTGTCCCGGGCCCTGGAGCCCTCGTCGACCCAACTGCTATGGATCATCGACATCTATCCCCTGGTGCTGGCCGGCCTGCTGGTTCCCATGGGGAGTCTCGGTGACCGGATCGGCCGACGGAAGCTGCTGCTGATCGGCGGGGCGGGCTTCGGCCTGGTCTCGGCGGCGGCCGCCTTCGTCCCCGACGCCACGCTGCTCATCGCCGCGCGGGCCCTCATGGCAGTCTTCGGCTCCATGCTCATGCCGGCGACCTTGTCGCTCATCCGGAACATCTTCACCGACGACTCCGAACGCCGCACCGCCATCGCCGCCTGGGCTTCGGCCTTTTCCGGAGGCGCGGCACTGGGGCCGGTCCTGGGCGGCTGGCTGCTGGAGCACTTCTGGTGGGGCTCGATCTTCCTGATGGCCATCCCGATGCTCCTGCCCTTGATCGTCCTGGGCCCGTTCCTCATCCCCGAATCCCGCGACCCCCACCCGGGGCGCATGGACCCACCGAGCATCCTGCTGGCCGTGGGGACCCTGCTGCCGATCGTGTACGGCATCAAATCGGTGACGGGCGCCGGATCCCTGGCCGTGGGGATCGTGGCGATCTCCCTGGGGCTGGCCTGCGGCACCACCTTCGTGCGCCGTCAGTTGCGCAGCAGCTCCCCCATGCTCGACGTCCGGTTGTTCTGCAACCCCGTCTTCTCCGCTGCCCTGGTGGTGAATCTCTTCAGCGTCTTCGCGCTGGTGGGATTCATCTACTTCCTTTCACAGCATCTGCAACTCATCGCCGGCCTGTCGCCGATGGAGGCGGGGCTCTTCATGATCCCCGGCCTGGTGTTGACGGTCGTCTTCGGATTCGTCGCCGTGCCGTTGGTCAAGCGGATCGGGCCCGCCGGGGTGGTCATGACCGGTCTGGCCTTCAACGCCATGGCCTATGCCCTGGTCGTGGTGCTGGGACGTTCCGGATCGTTGGGGGGCCTGCTGCTGGCCTTCTGCGTCCTGGGCATCGGGGTCGGCCTGGCCGAGACGATCTCCAACGACCTGGCCCTCTCGGCGGTTCCGCCGGCCCGTGCGGGATCAGCTGCGGCCATCTCGGAGACCGCCTACGAAGTCGGGTCGGTGCTGGGCACCGCGGTCCTGGGGAGCATCCTCAACGCCGCCTACAGCCGGGGCGTAGCCATCCCGTCCTCGCTGGACGCGGACGCGGCAGACCGCGCCCGGCAGACATTGGCCGGGGCCAACGACGTCGCCGATTCGATGCCCCCCGGCTCCGCGGCCAGCGGACTGGCCGAATCCGCGGCACGGGCCTTCGATGGAGGCGTCACGATCACCGCGGCCATCGCCGTGGGCCTCATGGTCGCCGCATTGCTGGTCGTCCGCTTCGCCCTGAGGGACAGGATCCCGGAGGCAGGGAACCCCCTCGAGCCCCCGCAGGAAACCGGCCCGGGAACCTCGGAGGAGCCCGGCGTGGAGGCCCTCTCCGACCCACCCACCGAAGAAATCCCAAAGAATTTGACCATCCAATAGGTTCTTGGCGTGATCTCGCGTATCGTAGAAGGCGTAGTCGTAGTTTTCTCGCAGTAATTTCAGTGTCAAGGCCCCGTTCGCGGGGAGTGTCTCTTTTTGACTCGCGGTAAATACTCGTAGCTGCATGTCACCGTCAAGTCCGATGGTGACAACCCCTACGTCCCCTGCGGACAGTCTCGAAAGGACACATATCATGGCAATTGGTACCGTCAAGTGGTTCAACGCTGAAAAGGGCTTCGGCTTCATCGCCCCCGACGACAACTCGGACGACGTGTTCGCGCACTACTCCGCGATCCAGTCGAACGGCTTCCGCTCCCTCGAAGAGGGCCAGCGCGTTGAGTTCGAGGTGACCCAGGGCCAGAAGGGCCTGCAGGCCACGGACATCCGCACTGTCTAAGTCTTTCATGAGGCCCTAACGGGCCGATGTGAACACCTGGAAATGGTGGCATCCCCGCGGGGATGCCACCATTTCTTTTGGTCCGGACGCACTCTGGACGAACACCCCGGGTCATGGATACGTTGGGGATCCCAGACGAAGGACCGCCCATGACCTCCCCCGCGGAGTCTCCCCCTCCCCCCGGCCTCGAACTGGTGCGCGGATTCTCCTTGGAAATGACCGGCAAGGACCGGCGTTCCCTGGCCGAAGCCGCAGGATCCCTCCCGCCCCGGACCCGCGTCAACGTCACGTTCCTGGGCAACGAGGAGACCGGGCTGCGCGTCGCTGCCGCGGCCGATGTCCGCGCCGCCGGGCTCGAACCGGTCCCCCATATTTCCGCCCGTCGACTGGTCTCCGGGGCTGAACTCGACGAATTCCTCGACCTGCTGGTCGGGCAGGCCCAGGTCACCGACGTCTTCGTCGTCGGTGGGGATCCGGTGGAGCCACTGGGCCCGTTCCCCGATGCCTTGTCGCTGATCACCTCCGGGCGCCTGCAGGCCCACGGCGTGGGAGCGGTCGCCATCGCCGGCTACCCCGAGGGGCATCCGGACATCGATGACGCGACCTTATGGGCCGCCCTCCAGAACAAGGCGACCGCGCTGCAGGAGGCCTCGTTGTCGGGGTCCATCATCACCCAGTTCGGCTTCGACTCGCGCGCGGTGCTCTCCTGGCTGGCCGAGCTGCGCCGTCGCGGCATCGACCTGCCCGTCAGGATCGGCGTGCCCGGCCCGGCCGGCATCAGGCGCCTACTGAGCTACGCCCGCCGCTTCGGCATCTCGTCCTCGGCGGGAATCGCCCAACAATACGGTTTCTCGCTGGCCAACCTGCTGGGCACCGCGGGGCCGGACCGGTTCGTCCACCATCTGGCCGCCGGCCTGGACCCGCCGACCCACGGTGAGGTGCGACTGCACTTCTATACCTTCGGCGGACTGGCTGCCACGGCCCGGTGGGTGGAGGATTTCATCGCCGGGGCCTGAGGGCGGCGCCCCCGGGGAATGTTCGGGGCCGCGAACGGGTTGTCGCCGGTGTGAGTATTCCCCTTTCCCTTCTTGACCTTGCTTCCGTTTCCGCAGGAAGCTCCATCGCCGACACCTTCCGGGGGTCCGTCGAACTGGCGCAGACCGCCGAAGCCGCAGGCTACACGCGCATCTGGTATGCCGAGCACCACAACATGGCCAACATCGCCTCCAGCGCCACCTCGGTCCTGATCGGCCATATCGCCCAGCAGACCTCCACGATCCGGCTCGGTTCCGGCGGGGTGATGCTGCCCAACCACTCCCCACTGGTCATCGCCGAACAGTTCGGGACCCTGGAGACCTTGTTCCCCGGGCGCATCGACCTCGGGCTGGGGCGTGCCCCGGGAACCGACCAGGCCACGTTCCGTGCGCTGCGCCGTGATCCGGCGGCAGCGGACGCCTTCCCCCACGATGTCCTCGAACTGCAGGGCTACCTCACCGGGAACTCCCGGATCCCCACGGTGTCCGCCGTCCCCGGGGCCGGGACCAACGTGCCGCTGTACATCCTGGGTTCGAGCCTGTTCGGAGCCCAGCTGGCCGCCCAGCTCGGACTGCCCTACTCCTTTGCCTCGCATTTCGCCCCCGATGCCCTGCATGCGGCCGTCGCGGCCTACCGGGACAACTTCCAGCCCTCCGAGCAGCTGGCGGAACCGCATGTCATCGCCGGGGTGGGGGTCGTGGCCGCCGAAACCAACCAGCAGGCCCAGGCCCAGATGGAGCAGTCTCGGCGCGACCGGGTCGCCATGTTCCTCGGTCGCGGCCGGGAGGTCCCCTTCACCGAACCCGAGATCGACCTGTTGATGGAGTCCGCCGCGGGCGAGCAGATCCTGAAGATGATGGCGTACACCGCCGTCGGCACCCCGGACGCCGTGAAGGACTACCTCGAGGGTTTCGCCCACA
This sequence comes from Arthrobacter sp. AOP36-A1-22, assembly GCF_052377615.1. Classification (NCBI taxonomy): domain Bacteria; kingdom Bacillati; phylum Actinomycetota; class Actinomycetes; order Micrococcales; family Micrococcaceae; genus Arthrobacter; species Arthrobacter sp. AOP36-A1-22. The sequence goes on along the minus strand of NZ_JBQSWX010000002.1, from coordinate 224,385 downwards.
GCGCCCGCGCCGACGAACTGATCACCGTCCACAACGCCTCCACGGCGGCCGACCGGCTCACCTCGATCAAGCTCACCGCCCAGGCCATGGGGCTGACCGGCTGAGGCCCGTTCCCATTGCGGGCCCCACGTCCTACGCTGGAGGAGTCAGACGTGCCCCGGGCATCAGGCCCGGCACGCGGACCAGGAGGGCGACGGCCATGAGCGGAATCTACGACGAGACGGTGTTCGACGAACAGCCCGACGACGATCTCGATGAGCCCGAAGACGGGCGCTACGGCACCCCCGAGGACGGCTCCTCGGACAACCCGGAGACCATGGACCGCATCGACCCGTTGCGCCGACACAGCTATCTGGTCGTGGATGATCTGGAGGACGGCGGAGAGTCCGTGGAGGGCGACTCCGAGGACGAGACGCTGGCCTCGCAATGGGAACTCGACGATGAGCAGGAAGCCGAGCGGGAGGACGACGAAGACTAGCATGGCATAACATTGCTTGCTGTCCCCCGCCTCGACACCCAGGAGTGCTGTTGGTCAACCCGGTGCATCTGCACACCCTGCTGGAAGTCATCGCGCACGGCTCCTTTGCCGCGGCCGCGGTCCCCCTCGGCTATACGGCATCCGCCGTCTCCCAACAGATGACGGCGCTGGAACGCGATACCGGCGTCGCGCTCTTCCGGCGTTCTGCCCGGGCCATCGAGCCGACCGAAGCGGCCACGACGATGGCCCGGCACGCCCGCAAGGTCCTGACCGACATCGACGCCCTCCTGGCGGCGAGCACGACGGCGGCCGGCCGGCCCGGGGAGCACCCCGTCGAGGAGCTGCGGCTGGGGATCTTCCCTTCGCTGGCCACCTTCGCCCTGCCCCGGCTGCTGGGCTCCTCCGGCTGGAACGACCTGGGGATCAACCTGCGCATCAGCGTCGGGGAGCCGCACCAGACGATCGCCAGCCTGCAAAGCGGCAACGAACTGGATCTGGCCCTGGTCTTCCAGGTCGGCCAGACAGGGCTGGGATGGCCCGGCACCATGGACCGGCAATGGTTGGGCGACGACGATTTCCGCGTGGTCGTCCCGGCGTCCTGGAAGATCGCCGAGGGGGCCCAGGTCTCCGCCGCCCAATTGGCCGATATGCCGTGGATCATGCACCACGCCGGCACCTCGGATGCCACCGTGATCTCCCGCCTCTTCGCCTCCTGCGACCTGCACCCGCGGGTGGTGGCCTACTGCGACGATTTCAACGCCTCGCTGCATCTGGCCGGCGCCGGTCTCGGGGCCGCCCTGGTCCCGGCGCTGGCGATGCAGCAACGTCCCCCCGGGCTGGTGGTCCTGGATGTTCCAGAGATCCGGTTGGCCCGCAGCATCTTCGCCCTGCAACTGGGCAATTCCAGAAGCCCCAAGGTCGATGTCTTCATGGACAAGCTGGCCGCCGAGCTACGCAAGATCAGCATCGTCCCCTGAGCCGGCCCGGGCCTTCCTCGGTCGGCAGCCACGGGACACAGCCGGGCACGATGGCCCGCCTTCGGGATTCCACCCGCCGGGAGCGGTAGCTTCAATGAATGGGAACAACGCAGGATGCACCAAGGGGACCGGCTTCGATGACACTGACCAACGGAACGAATGCCGCGGACGATGACGACGTCCTGGTCGAGGTCATGGACGGCATCGGCCTGCTGACGTTGAACCGTCCTCGACAGATCAATGCCCTCACCCGGGGGATGGTCAAGATCCTGACCGACCAGCTCGAGCTATGGCGTGAGGACCCCGAGGTCGGCATCGTCGTACTGCGTGGGGCCGGGACCCGTGGATTCTGTGCCGGAGGGGACATCGTGGCCTTCCATACGGCCATCACCACCGGCAAGCAGCATGAGTTCCTGTCGTTCCTGGCCGAGGAGTTCCGCCTCGATGGACTCATCGCCGCCTACCCGAAACCGGTCCTCGCCTACATGGACGGGGTGTGCATGGGTGGCGGGGTCGGGTTGGCCGGACACGCCGGGATCCGCATCGTCACCCCGCGCTCCTCCATCGCCATGCCCGAAGCACGGATCGGCTACTCCCCCGACGTGGGCGGAACCCACCTGCTGGGGCTGGCGCCCGGACGGCTCGGTGAGCATCTGGCCCTGACCGCCTCGACCATGGGGGCCGGGGACGCGATCCATGCCGGCTTCGCCGACTTCTGCATCTCCGAGGACTCCTTCGAGGAGGTCCTGTCGGCGCTGCCCGATCTGGTGGGGCTGCCGGCCGGGGAGGTCTCCATCGCCCTGGAGATCCTCCACGGCACCCCGGCACCGCCCGCGCCACTGGTGGCCGAGGCCGGATGGATCGACCAGGCCTACGCCGCCGACGACGTCTCGGCCATCCTGGAACGCCTCGATTCCAGCCCCTATCCGGGGGCCGCCACGGCCGCCACCGCCCTGCGGGGCAATTCCCCGCTCTCCACACAGACGGCCCTGCGGGCGGTCCGTGCCGCCCGCGACGAGGCCCACCTGCCCTCGGCCCTGGCCCGGGAGTTGCGGGTGGCCGACTACCTGATGAAGCATCCCGACCTACCGGAAGGGATCCGCGCCCAGATCATCGACAAGGACCGCATGCCGCAGTGGTCCCCCACGGATCCGGCAGAGGTGGACCAGCAGGAAATTGCCGCGGCCATCGCCGTCGACTGACCGGGGATACCCGGCTAGCCTCCGGGACGGGATTCGGGGCGGACGCCGGAGGTTTCGACCCGCTTGGTCTTCCCGGTGTCGGTGTCATCCATCTCGTCACGCGAGGGGCCGACCCGGACCTGGTCGATGGAACTGGTCTCATCCCAACGCGCCATGTCGGGCCGGTCCCGCCGTGGTCCCCCGGAACGGACCGGCTCGCCGGTTCCCGGGCCGCCCGAAGGCTGGAGCCACGGGATGGGGGCATGTTCGCCGAAATGGTCGGCGTCTGCCTCGTCCCAGTCCCCGCTCCACCCCCGGGGCGGATCCTCCAACAACTCGCCGGGGCGCAACCAGTTGTACAGGGCGGCGTAGCTGCTGGTGGTCAGATGGTCGATCCGCCGGCGCAGCATCCGCTGGTTCAGGTTCGCCGGGGTCGAGACCCCCATGGACGCCATGATCTGCTCGGCCTCGGTGACGGTGAGCTTCTGGTAGTTGTAGACGCGGTTGCCCTTGTCCTCAACGTCGACGGCCCGCATGAGCCGCGGGTTCTGGGTGGCGACGCCGACCGGGCAGCGGTTGGTGTGGCAGAGCTGGGCCTGGATGCAGCCGGTGGCCATCATCATCGAGCGGGCGCTCATGGTGAAGTCGGCGCCCTGGATGAGGCGTTTGACGATATCGCTGCCGCTGGCGACCTTGCCGGCGGCACCGAGGCGGATCCTGTCCCGCAGACCGGCACCGACCAGTGCGTTGTGCACCAGCATCAGGCCTTCGGTCAGCGGGGTGCCGATATGGTCCTCGTATTCCAACGGGGCGGCACCGGTGCCACCTTCGGAACCGTCGATGATGATGTAGTCCGGGGTGATCCCGGTATCGAGCATCGCCTTGCACATGGCCAGGACATCGGTCCGTGAACCCACGCAGAACTTATAGCCGATCGGTTTACCCTCGGTGAGTTCGCGCAGCGTTCCGACGAATTCCATCAGCTCGCGTGGGGTGTGGAACGCCGAATGCGAGGCCGGGGACACGCAGTCCCGGTCCATGGGGATCCCGCGGGCCTCGGCGATTTCGGGGGTGATCTTCGACTTCGGCAGCACGCCGCCGATGCCCGGCTTGGCGCCCTGGCTGAGCTTGATGGTGACGGCCTTGACCGCGTCGGTGGCGGCCTTGGTCCGGAAGGTCTCCGGGGCGAACCTGCCGTGTTCGTCACGGCACCCGAAGTAGCCCGACCCGATTTCCCAGAACACGTCGGCACCGTGCTCCAGGTGGTACTTGGTCAGACCGCCCTCACCGGTGGCGTGGACGAATCCGCCCATGGCCGCGCCCTTGTTCATCGCCTGGACAGCATTCTTGGACAACGATCCGAAGCTCATCGACGAGATGTTCATCAGGGCGATGTCATAGGGCTTGCGGCAATCCGGGCCGCCGATCCGCACCCGGTGGTGCTCCTCGGGCGGGGCCAGCGGGGCGCTGGAGTGCAGCAGGAACTCGTAGCCCTGCGAGTTCACATCACGTTCGGTGCCGAAGGCCTTATGGCTATCGGCCCCCTTGGAGCGGGTGTAGATCAGCGAGCGCGTGTCCCGGTCGAAGGGCCGGCCGTCGGTGTTCCGCTCGATGAAGTACTGCTGGATCTCGGGGCGGATGGACTCCAGCAGGTAGCGCATGCGTCCCAGCACCGGGAAGTTGCGCAGGATCGCATGCTTGGTCTGGAAAAGGTCATGCAGGCCCAGCCCGACCAGCAGGAGCACGAGCACGCCCAGGACAACCCAGCCGGTGGTCCCGAACGAGGCGGCCACGACGGCGGCCGCTGCCAGGACGACGAATAAGGTCAGAAGGAAGAAACGCACCATGGGGCCGAGTTTACGCGTCATGGGGCCGTGTCGACACAGCAGCGTCCGGTCGGAGACAATGTTGGGCATGTTGGAGCATCCAGGACGGTCCGCCGCACGCTTGACGGGGCTGGTCGGCATCACGACGATCGCCGTACTATTGACCGGCTGCGCCGCCGGGAACATGATCGATCCCGGCGCACCGGATGAGGCCACCCCGACCGTGACGCGGACCCCTGCCGACACGGTCCCCTCCTCTTCCGGGGCCCCGGAGGCGAGCATCCCCGCCCATGAGTCCCCGGTGCGCCTCATCAGTGAACGCGGTCTGCCCCTCTACGCCCCGGGGGACGAACTGGCGTTGCAGGGTTCCGAAGCCGAACCACGAATCACCTTGACGGTCACCTCGCTCTCGGTCGAGCAGACCTGCCCGATCGACGGTGGGAAACCCGATCACGGCGCCTTCGCCGTGCTGGAGATCGATGCCTCCTTCGCGGCCCCGGACGACGAGACACAGCGCCCGCTGCGCCTCTCCCCGCAGATGTGGTCCTTCTTCTCCACCGATAATGTCCCGTTCGACGACGATCTGGGCACCACCGCTGCCGCCTCCTGCCAGAATGCCGGCACGGCGTTGCCCGCCGAGCTCAAGGCCGGCGCCTCGGTCCATGGGACCCTCGTCCTGGACATCCCCGAGCCGGAAGGATCGCTCACGCTGGCCGATGCCGACACCGACATCGCCGAGTGGCAGCTTCCCTGACGGACCAGGCCTCAGGAGCGGACGTAGGCCGCCAGGTGTTCTCCGGTGATCGTTCCCCTCTCCGCCAGCAGTTCGGCGGGGGTCCCTTCGAAGACCAGGGTCCCGCCGTCGTGTCCCGCCCCGGGCCCAAGGTCGATGATCCAATCGGCGTGGGCCATCACGGCCTGGTGGTGTTCGATCACGATGACGGTCTTGCCCGCATCGACCAGTCGGTCCAGCAGGCCCAGCAGCTGTTCGACGTCGGCCAGATGCAGCCCCGAGGTGGGCTCGTCCAGAACATAGATCCCGCCTTCCTCCCCCATCCGGCTGGCTAGTTTGAGCCGTTGCCGTTCGCCGCCGGAGAGGGTGGTGAGCGGTTGGCCCAACGCCAGGTAGCCCAGTCCGACCTCGCGCAGCCGTTCAAGGATCCTGACCGCTGCCGGAACCCTGGCCTCACCGGCGGCGAAGAAGCCCAATGCCTCATCGACCGGCATGGTCAGCACCTCGCTGATGTTGCAGCCACCGAGCCGGTAGTCAAGTACCGACGTCTGGAAGCGCCGGCCCTCGCATTCCTCGCACACGGTGGACACCGTCGCCATGACGCCCAGTTCGGTGAAGATGATCCCGGCTCCGTTGCAGGCCGGGCAGGCACCTTCCGAGTTGGAGCTGAACAGCGCCGGTTTGACCCCGTTGGCTTTCGCGAACGCCTTGCGGACCGGCTCCAGCAATCCCGTGTAGGTCGCCGGGTTGCTGCGTCGCGAACCCTTGATGGCCCCTTGGTCGACGGTGACGACCCCTTCCCGGCCGGCGATGGAACCGTGGATCAACGAGCTCTTCCCCGAACCTGCCACCCCGGTGATCACGCAAAGGACCCCCAGCGGAATATCCACGTCGACGTCGCGGAGGTTGTGGTGGTCCGCTGACCGGATCTCCAGCGTTCCCGACCCCCGCCGTGGCGTCTCCTTCAGTGCCGCCACATAGCCCAGGTGCCGGCCGGTGGGGGTGTCGCTGCGGCGCAGGCCCTCGAGGTCCCCCTCGTAGCAGAGCAGCCCACCCCCGGATCCTGCCCCCGGCCCCAGATCCACCACATGGTCGGCGATGGCGATCATTTCCGGTTTGTGCTCCACCACCAGGACGGTGTTGCCCTTGTCCCGCAAGCGCATCAGCAGCTGGTTCATGCGCGCGATGTCGTGGGGATGCAGGCCCACGGTGGGCTCGTCGAAGACATAGGTGACATCGGTCAACGCCGATCCCAGGTGGCGGATCATCTTCGTTCGTTGGGCCTCGCCTCCCGAGAGGGTTCCGCTGGGCCGATCCAGGCAGAGATAGCCCAACCCGATCTCCACGAACGAGGCCAGCAGCCCAGCCAATGAATCCAGCAGCGGTGCCACCGAGGGTTCGTCCAGGGTGCCGACCCAGTCGGCGAGATCACTGATCTGCATCGCGCAGGCCTCGGCGATGGACAGGCCCCGGATCCGTGAGGAGCGGGCCGCCTGGCTCAACCGGGTTCCCCCGCAGTCGGGGCAGTCGGTCAGTGTGACGGCACGCTCCACGAAGGCACGGATATGCGGTTGCATGGCGTCCAGGCCCTTGGAGAGCATGGATTTGCGGATTTGTGGGATCAAACCCAGATAGGTGAGGTTGATGCCTTCGACCTTGATCCTGGTGGCTTCCCGATGGAGCAGGTCCTCGAGTTCCTGCTCGGTGAATTCACGGATCGGCCGATCCGGGTCGAACCATCCGCAGCCCCGCAGGATGCGCCCGTGCCACCCCTGCATCGAGTAGCCGGGAATCGTCAGCGCCCCCTCGTTGAGGGATCTGTCGGCGTCGTACAACTGGGTGAGATCGAAGTCCGAGACGGTGCCGGATCCTTCGCAGAGCTGGCACATCCCGCCGGTGACGGAGAATTCCCGGCGCTCCTTGACCTTCCTGCCCCCGCGTTCCATGGTCACCGCCCCGGCACCACTGATCGAGGCGACGTTGAAGGAGTAGGCCTGCGGAGAACCGATCCGTGGTTCGGCGAGTCGGCTGAAGATGATGCGCAACAAGGCATTGGCGTCCGTTGCGGTGCCCACGGTCGAGCGCGGGTTCGAGCCCATGCGCTCCTGGTCGACGATGATCGCCGTGGTCAGCCCCTCCAGGACGTCGGCGTCGGGGCGGGCCAGCGTGGGCATGAAGCCCTGGACGAAGGCACTGTAGGTTTCGTTGATCATCCGCTGGGATTCGGCGGCGATGGTCCCGAAGACCAGCGAACTCTTCCCCGATCCCGAGACCCCCGTGAAAACGGTGATCCGCCGTTTCGGCAGGTCGAGGCAGAGGTCCTGCAGGTTGTTTTCCCGGGCTCCGCGGACCCTGATCAGATCGTGGCGATCGGCGGGGACGCCGTCTGCGGGGGCATGGGTATCGGACATGATCACCAGTGTAGGCGCACCCCGGCGAGGCGGAAGGCTACGGCGTCGAGCTCGCGGCAGCACTTTGTTACTGATTCGTAGATTTTTTCCACGAACCCCTTGAAAAGCTACCGGACAGTAGGTTCAATGTAAGGCAGGTCACAACCAACGACGTTTGTCCGCTGCGTAAATCCACCGCTCGGGCCACCGCGATCGCCTTCCACCCGGTGAGGCATCGCGGACCAATCCATCCGGTTACTGGATCCGGCCAGCACGCAGCGGCACCATGCCGAACGGTGCTGGGCCGGCCAGCCCGATCCGACCTCTTCGAGGAGACGCATGCATGCTCATCACGCTGCCAAGCAGCATTCGCTGATGCACACCATCATCACCGTCCTGCTGGGCCTGTTCCTGGTGGCCGTCCTGGCGTTCTACGTCATCTATTCGAGCCAGGTGGCCACCGGGGCCTCCAAACTGGACAACGGAATGGGCCAGGCCCAATCCGGCATCAGCGAACTGAACAACGGGGCCACCCGTGCTGCCAGCGGTGCCATCAAGCTCCACGACGGCACCGGGGAGCTCGACGACGGCGCAGCAAAGCTCTCCAAGGGCATCAGCACCGCCTCCAACGGCGCCGGGGAGCTGGACGACGGGGCCAAGGAACTGCACTCGGGCACCGGCGAACTGGCCACGGGGGCAGGAACGGCCGCCCAGGGGGCCACGAAGCTCTCCGACGGCGGCAAACGCCTGGCCGTCGGATCCCAGAAGGTCGCCGCCGGTGCCGGCCGCGCCGACCGCGCAGCCAAGAAGCTCGACGACGGCGCCGTGAAGCTGGTCGACGGCACCAAGAAGGCCGCCGCCGGCGCGGACGAACTCGACGCCGGGGCCACCAAGCTCGGCGACGGGGGCCAGAAGCTCGGCGACGGGGCCCAGGAGCTGAAGGCCGGCGCCAAGAAGGCCGCCGCCGGTTCCACCGAGCTCTCTGCGGGCACCAAGGAGCTGCATACCGGCGCCCAGAAGGCCTCGACCGGCGCCAATGAACTCTCCGCGGGCACCAAGGAACTGAACACCGGCGCCCAGAAGGCCTCGACCGGAGCCAATGAACTCTCGGCAGGGGCCAAGAAGCTCACCGCCGGCACCGGGGAAGCCCTCGCCGGCAGCGCCCAGTTGAAGGAAGGCACGGCCGAGGCCGCCCCCGGCGCCCACGAGTTGGCCGATGGTTCGGCCGAACTGGCTGCCGGGACGCAGAAACTTCTCGATGCCGCCAACGGACCGCAGGGCGCGGTCCCGCTGGGGCTGCTGAAGGCGCAGCTGAAGGAACTCAATGACGGGGCCCAGAAAATCGCTGCCGGCAATGGCGAACTCGCCGCAGGAACCGATGAGCTCAAGGACGGGACGGCCCGCCTGTATGCGGGTCTGAGCGAGATCGACAACGGCGCCAACCGGCTGAACGACGGTGCCGCCGAATTGGCCAAGGGCAATGCCGCCTTGGCCACCGGTGCCGGCAAGCTCAACCAGGGGGCCGCCAAGCTGGCCAAGGGCAACGCCGCCCTGGCCACCGGTGCCGGCAAGCTCAACAAGGGCGCCAAAAAACTGGACACCGGCAATGCCGCACTGGCTACCGGCGCCGGGGAACTCGCCAAGGGGGCCGACAAGCTCTCCGCCGGGTCCGTCCGGGTCGCGGCCGGGGCCTCGGAGCTCGCCGAGGGCAACCAGGCACTCGGCGCCGGTTCCATCAAGCTCCATAAGGGGACCAGCGAGTTGGCCCGCAAGACCCCCGATCTGGTGAGCGGTGCCGAGGAGGCCGCCGCAGGGTCGGTGAAGATCCGTGATGGGGCCGGGGAACTGGCCGTGGGCAACGGCAAGCTCGCCGCAGGGGCCGGCAAGCTCGACGCCGGGGCCGAACGTCTGGTGGCCGGCACCGGCCAGCTCGGCGATGGCCTGGGCAAGCTCGATACCGGGTCGAAGACCCTGCAGGCCGGCATCGGCAAGGTCGATGACGGGGCCGGCGAATTGGCCGACGGCAACACGAAGCTCTCCGACGGCACCGCGGAACTGTTCTCCGGCTCGACCGAACTGGCCGGCGGGACCGAGGAGTTGCGTGGATCCACCAACGCGGTTTCCGCCGACTCGATCGTCACCTCACCGAAGGGCCTGTTGCTGTTGCTCCCGCTGTTGCTCTTAGCGATCCCCGCCGTCCTGCTCCTGCGGGCACGCCGGCACCTGGGCCGCTAGGAGGACCCCGTCCGGCCCCCAGGCCGGACGGGCCGTCCGCGTCTAGTCGCTTGCCCGCTGCCCCAGTCGGGCCGCGGCTTCCCGATCCAGTACCACGGTGACCTGGGGATGGCGCTGGATCACCGAGGCCGGGAACTGCTCGCCCACCGGTCCTTCCAGGGCCAGTCGGACGGCGTCGGCCTTATGCGCGCCGTGGGCGATCAGCAGCAGGTGCCGGGCCTCGAAGATCGTGCCGATCCCCTGGGTGACGCATTGGTCCGGGACTTCCGCCAACGATCCGAAGAAGCGGGCATTATCCTGCCGGGTCCTCTCGGCCAGCGGCACCACACGGGTCCGCGAGTCGAAGGCGGACCCGGGCTCGTTGAATCCGATATGTCCATTTGATCCAATGCCCAGGATCTGCACGTCGATCCCTCCGGCCGCCGCGATGGCCGCGTCGTAGGCCGCCGCGCGGGCCGCGTGGTCCTCGCCCTGCGGATCCGGAGTGTGCACCAGCGCCGGATCCAGTCCCAATGGTTCGGTGACCTCGGTGCGCACCACTTCCGCATAGGACTGCGGATGCCCCTCGGGCAACCCGAGATACTCGTCGAGGGCGAACCCCGAGACCGCCGAGAAATCGGCGCCGGAGGCCGCCAGGGCGGAATAGAGCGGCAAGGGGGAGGACCCCGTGGCCAGGCCGATCACTGCCGCCGGGTCGGTGGTGACCACATCCAGAAGCACCTGGGCGGCCAGACGGCCGGTTTCCTCGGCGTCCTCCCCGATGAGGATGCGTGCGTTCGGATGCTTGAGGCTGCTGGCCATGTGGTCTCCTTCTGCTGCGGTGGGGCTCATGATCGGGGTCCGTTTGGGGGAAGGGCGGCGTCGAACCAGCCGGTGATGCTGGTCGGATGGGTGATGGCCGTTCCCACCACGACGGCGTGGGCCCCCGTGTCGAGTGCCGCCCGGGCCTGCGCCGGGGTGTGGATGCGCCCCTCGGCCACCAACGGCGCCCCGAGTCCTGCGTCGGCGATCGCGGCCAGCAGCTGCAGGTCGGGTCCGTCGGTCTTCGGGCGTTCGTCCGTATAGCCGGCCAGGGTGGTGCCGATGAGGTCGGCCCCCGCCTCGACGGCGGCTCGGGCATCGTCCAAGGACCCGCAGTCGGCCATGACCAGGGCCGGGGTCTCCGCATGCACCCGGGCGATGGTCTGTGCCAATGTCAGTCCGTCGGGGCGGGGGCGGCGGGTCCCGTCGAGGGCCACGACGTGGGCTCCGGCGGAGGCCACCGCCAGGGCGTGGTGGGCCGTGGGGGTGATGAAGACCCCTGTGGTCCCGTCCTTCCACAAGCCGATGACCGGGACCTCGACGGCGGACCGGGTGAATTGGATGTCGGCCAGGCCCTGGACCCTCACGGCCGCGGCCCCGCCGGCGACCGCCGAGGCCGCCATCTGTGCCATGGCCTGGGGGTTGCGCAGCGGTTCGCCGGGATAGGCCTGGGCGGAGACGATCAGGCGCCCGTGGACGGTGGAGAGGAAATCTTCGGGCGACATGCTGCGGTCCTTCTGTGCGGAGGTGCTTCGGGGCGACGACTGCGGGGCCTGCCGGTCCCGTCCGCATTCTTCCACGCTGGGGATGCGGACGGGAACCCGGCGGGTCCTCCGGCCTGTGCATGAACCGGCGGATATCCGCCGGCTGCGGATCAGAGCAATCCGGCCCGGCGCAGGATTGCGGCGATGGCCTGGCTTTCGTCGTCGTTCAACGAAGCCATGGGCACGCTCATGGTGTTGGATTCGATGATCCCGAGCAGGACCAGCGCGGTCTTGAAGGAGCCCAGTCCGGAGGCCCCGCCCGAGACACGGGTGGAGTCGGGGGTGAAGGCGATCTCAAACAGGTTCGCCAGACGGTCCTGCTCGGCGCGGACCGCCGACCAGTCCCCGGCCGTGGCGGCATCGAACATCCGCCGGTATCCGGCCGGATCAACGTTGCCCAGTCCGGGCACGACGCCGTGGGCGCCGCCGAGCAATGCCCCGTCGACCACCACCTCGTGTCCGGTGAAGACACAGAACCCTTCGATATGGGCGGTGGCCAGCAGCAGGCGGCGGCAGGCCACGTCGTCACCGGAGGAATCCTTCACCCCGACGATGACCCCGTCCTCGGCCAGGCGGATCGCCACGTCCAGGGGTAGCTTGGCGTGGGTGCGCACCGGCACGTCGTAGGCGAAGAGATCCACCCCGGTCGCCTTCTTCACCGCACGGAAGTGGTCTTCGATCTCGGCGGCGTTGGACAACGCGTAGAACGGCGTCGTGACGACCAGGGCGTCGGCCCCGAGTTCGATCATGCGCAGGCCTTCGTTGATGACACGGTTGGTGGTCTGTTCGCTGGCACCGGCCAGCAGTGGAACCCGTCCGTTGTTGCGGGCGGAAATGGTGGTCATGACCAGCTCACGCTCGTCATTGGTCAGGTACGGGACCTCCCCGGAGGAGCCCAGGACGAACAGACCGGAGACCCCGCCGTCGATCAGGTGGTCCACGACCCGTTCCAGGGAGGCCGTGTCGATCGCCCCGTCCTGGGTGCGCGGGGTGACGACCGGCGGGATGACCCCGGAGTAGGTGCGGGTGGGTGCTGACGATGTTGCGGTCACGGAATGCGTTTCCTGTTCTGCTTGATACTGGAGGGAAATTTATCGGTGGCGGCCGGAACCGGCCGCCGGTCTCGGCTGGCGGGAACGGGCCCGGCTAGCCTGCGTGGAGCAGCGAGGGGGCCGCGCCGAGCAGTTTGCGGGTGTAGTCATTCGTCGGGGCGTCGAAGACCCGGGCCGCGGGCCCCTGCTCGACGATCTCCCCGGCATTCATGACACAGATCCGGTCGGAGACGTAGCGGACGGTTTGGATGTCATGGGAGATGAACACCATGCCCAGGTTCAGTTCGGTCTTCAGGTCCGAGAGCAGGTTCAGCACCTGGGCCCGCACCGAGACGTCCAGGGCCGAGGTCGGCTCGTCGGCCACGATGACATCCGGGTCCAGGGCCAGTGCCCGGGCAATGGCCACCCGCTGTCGCTGTCCGCCGGAGAGTTGGTTCGGCACGGCGGCCCCGGCGGAGGCCGGCAGGCCCACCAGTTCGAGCAGCTCGGCGGCCTTCCGGCCGCGGCTGGCCAGGCTCCCGATCCCATGCACGGTCAGCGGGTCCATCAGGATGTCGCGGACCTGCATGCGCGCATTCAGTGCCGTGGAGGGGTCCTGGAAGACGACCGAGACGCTGCGCCCGAATTCCTTGCGCAGGGCGGCGTTGCGTTTCAGTGCCGGCTTCCCACGGAAAAGCACCTCCCCGGAGGTCGGCGGCTGCAACCCCACCAGGACGTTGGCCAGTGTCGACTTCCCGCAGCCGGATTCCCCGACGATGCCCACGGTCTCACCGCGGCCGATGGTGAAGTCCACGCCGTTCACCGCCTTGACGATCAAGGGTTTGAACGCCTTGCCGGAACGGGCCCGGTGATGGACGTGCAGGTCCTTCAGTTCGATGACCGGGGTGGCCTGCTGTTCCGATGCCGTCTGGCTCATGGCCGTACTCCCTTCGTGATGGTTCCTGCGGCCGGGTCCGGCGCCCTGTCCTGCGGGCTGGCCCAGAGGTGGCTCTCGTTGCCGCCGACCGGTGTCAGGACCAGTTGACGGGACGAATCGGCCCCCGGCAGCGTGGAGCGGTCGGCGAACCGGTCCCCCTCGCCGAAGTCGTTCGGGGACGGCACGGTCCCGGGGATCTGGTGGAGTCGTTCGGCCCCCGATTCGATGGACAGCACGGCCCCGAGCAGGCCCCGGGTGTATTCGTGCGTCGGGTTCGTCAACAGCGCGTTGACCGGGCCCGATTCGACCACCTGGCCGGCATACATGACCGTGACCCGGTGGGCCAACGAGGCCACCAAGGCCAGGTCGTGGCTGACGAACACCATGGCGAACCCCAACTGTTCACGGAGTTCGTTGAGCAGATCGACGACCTGTTTCTGCACGGTCACGTCCAGCGCCGTCGTCGGCTCGTCGCAGACCACGAGCTTGGGCGAACGGGACAGTGCCATGGCGATGAGCACCCGTTGGCGCTGGCCTCCGGAGAGCTCGTGCGGATAGGACTTCAGCGTGCGCGAGGGATCCAGCTTGACCAGTTCCAGCAATTCCGCGGGGGTCTTCCGGCCGCCGCGGCGGGTGAGCTGTCCGAGCTGGTCCTTGATGAGCATGGCGGGGTTCAGCGAGGACAACGCGTCCTGGTAGACCATGGCGATCTGTGAACCGCGCAGCCCCTTGTAGACCGTGGCATCCCCGGCCAGGGTTCCACCCCTTCCGTCGTCCGGCAGCAGCTCGCGGTCGCCGAAGCGGATGGATCCGGTGATCCGGGCGTTGTCCGGCAGCAGGCCCATGATCGCCAACGAGGTGATGGACTTGCCGCAACCCGATTCCCCGACCAGGCCCATGGTTTCGCCCTCGTGGACGGTGAAGGAGACGTTGTCCACGATGCGGGTCCGGCCATAGCGTTCCGGGAAGCGGATCGAGAGGTTGCTGACCTCGAGCACCGTGCCGGCATCGGTCCCGCCGCCGGCCAGCTGCAGCCGGTCGGTGCGGGCGGATTCCACCGACGCCAGCCGGTCCAGTTCCCGGGCCAGGCGTCGGCGGTCGGCCTCGGCATCCCCACGGGGGGAGCTTCCGGCGCCGACGGCTGCCGAGAGGTCCCCCGGACGGCTGCTGCCGGCCTCGAGGTCATGCACGTCGGAACCGTCATCCTCGGCGTCGGGGACGGTCAGTTCCTCCGTGACACGGCGGACGGTGGAGTCACCGGCGGCTTCGACCTCGACACTGGCGGTATCGGAGCCCTTGGACTTGCCACGCAGCTTCGGGTTCACCAGGGCGTCGGTCATCCCTTCGGCGAGGATGTTCAACGCCAGGACGGTCAGCAGGATGACCAGGCCGGCGAAGGTGGTGGCCCACCAGGCGCCGTTGAGCACGAGGGTGCGCCCGTAGGAGATCACGTTGCCCCAGGACGGGTCGGGGTCCTGGACGCCGGCACCGAGGAAGGACAGCGAGGCCTCGAGGATGATCGCGTCGGCCACCATGACCGTGGCGAAGACCAGGACCGGGGCCGCGGTATTGCGCATGATGTGCTTGATCAGGATGTGGAAGCGACCGGCACCGATGACGCGTTCCGCGCGGGAGTAGTCCTCGTCCCACTGGGAGAGCACGTTGGCGCGGACCACCCGGGCGATCTGCGGGGTGTAGATGATCGCGATCGCGATGATGATCACCGGAATGGAGTTCCCCAGGGAGGCCAGCAGTGCGGCGGCCAGCGCGATGCCGGGGAAGGCCATGAGCATGTCCATGATGCGCATGATGACTTCGTTGGTGGCCTTGCTGCTCGTGGCCGCCAGCGAACCCAGCAGCCCGCCGGCCAGCAGGGCCAACGCCACCGAGCCCAGGCCGATGACCAGCGAGGAACGGGCGCCGTAAAGCAAGCGGGAGAAGATGTCGCGACCGAGCCGGTCGGTGCCGAAGAGGTTCTCGGCACTGGGCTTCTGCGCAGGCATCCCGGAGAGCAGCGGGTCGTGCGGGGCGAGGACCGGGGCGAAGACCGCGGCCAGGATGATGACCACCAGGAAGCCCAGCGCGATCTTCGAACCGGTGGTCAGTGAGGTGAAGCGGGTGGCGCCGGAACTCAGGCGCGCCACCAGGGCATTGCGTGGTGCCAAGGGAGCCATCGGTTACACCGTCCTAATGCGGGGGTTGATCAAGAGGTATACGAGGTCCACCAGGATGTTGACCAGCACGAACGTCACGGCGATGGCCAGCACCACCCCCTGGACCAGATTGGTGTCGTGGGCGGTGATGCCGTTGAGGATCAGCTGACCCATGCCCGGCAGGGAGAAGATCATTTCGATCACGACGGCGCCGCCGAGCAGATAGCCGATCCGCAGGCCCAGCACGGTGACCGGGGTGACCAGCGCATTGCGCAGGACGTTGCGGCTGATCACCTCGTTGCGCGGTACGCCGTTGCCGATGGCCGTGCGGACGTAGTCCTTGTCCAGTTCCTCCACCATGGAGGTCCGCACCACGCGGATCAGTGAGGCCGACACGGGGATCGCCAGGGCGAAGGCAGGAAGGGTCATATGCGCCAGCCAGCCGCCCAGCCCCTCTCCCGGTCCCGCCATGCCGCCGGAGGGGAAGAGCGGGTTCTTGCCCAGGGCCAGCCACTGGATGAGCAGGATGCCCAGCCAGAACGACGGCGTGGCCACCGCGGCGATGGAGAAGACGCGGATCAGCTGGTCGGGCAGCCGGTCCCGGTAGAGCGCACCGAGCACGCCGAAGACCAGGGAGATCACCACGGCGATCAGCACGCCGAAGGCGGTGAGTTGCAAGGTCAGCGGGAAGGCCTGGGCGATCATGCCGGCCACCGGGCGCGATGGAGGGGTGGTGACCCCGAAGTCCAGCGTCAGCAAGCGGCCCAGGAAGGCGATGTACTGCACGGGCAGTGACAGGTTCAGACCGCGTTCGGCGCGGTAGGCTTCCTTGGCTTCGCTGCTGGCGCCCTCACCGAGGGCCTGGGTGGCCTCGTCCCCGGGGGAGAGTTTGAGGATCACGAACACCAGGAACGTGACGCCCAGGATCATGAGCGGAAGCGCGGCAAGGCGGCGTAGCAAGAGTCGCAGGAGGGTCCCCACGGTTGAACTCCCATGTGTCGGGGAAGGATGTGCTCGAAGAAGTCCGGTACGGGGTGGCGCGGACGGAGGTCCGGCGCCACCCCGTACCGGGTCGGCGCTAGGCCGTGGGGGTGACTCCCATGAAGGACACACCGGTGGTGGGCAGCGGCTTGAACCCCTCCAGCTTGTCCTCGTCCCAGGCGGTGGGCAGCTGGCGGTGGAAGATCGGGTAGAGCGGTGCCTCCTCGGCGAGGATGTTGATGATCTCGCTCCAGGCCTCGTTCGCCGTCGATTCGTCCTGGGCCGTCGCGGCCTCGTCGAGCTTCTTCTGGACCGTCTTGTACTCGGCGGTCTTGTTCCAGCGGAAGCGGTTCTTGGGCCACACATCGCCGCGATAGAACCAGCTCAGCAGCAGGTCCATGTCGTTGCCGAAGACCGAGGGGTCACCGGGGGCCGCCACGACCGAGAACTTGCCGGAGTCGACGTTCTCGTCGTACAGGGCCCCGGACTGCAGGCTCCGTAGGGTGACCTTGACGCCGGGGATCTTGTTCCAGGATTCCAGGATCAGCGGGGCGACGTCCTTGACCCAGGAGGTGTCGGTGGTCAGCAGCTCGAACTCCAGCGAGGTGACGCCGGCTTCCTTGAGCAGCGACTCGGCCTTGGACTGGTCGTAGGTGTAGACCGTATCGGCCTCCACGTACTGCGGGTGGGTGTCCTGGACGTAGGAGGTGGCCGGTTTGGCGTTGCCCAGCAGCGCGGTCTTGATGATCGACTCGGTGTCCATGCCATAGTGCAGCGCCTGGCGGACCTCCTTCTTGTCGAAGGGGGCCTTGGTGCAGTTGAACATCAGGAACAACAGACCGAAGGACTGGACCGATTCGACGTTGATCTTCGAATCCAACCGGTCCATATCCAGGTAGGGGACGTCCTCGATGGCGGCAACGCGACCGGATTCAGCGGCCGTGACCCGGGCGGCGGCGTCGGAGAGCAGGTACCAGGTCATGTCCGCGGCGCCGGCGGGGTAGTCGCCGTTGTAGTCCTCGAACTTCTTGAAGACGATCTTGTCGTCCTTGGTGGCCGAGACTAGCTGGTACGGGCCCGAGCCGATCGGCTTGGCGTCGAAGCCTGCCTGGTCCTTGGAGGCCACCTTCTCCGGAACGATCTTGACCACGGAGATGCGGGTGGCGAACAGCGGGAAGGCGTACTTGAGCTTGAAGACCACCGTGTCCTCGCCCTTGGCCTTGACCGATTTGATGAATGGCACGAATTGGGCGAACAACGAGGCGTTCTTGGGATCGATCACGCGCTCGAAGGAGTAGACGACGTCGTCCACGGTGACGTCATCGCCGTTGTGGAACGTCGAGTCGGAGCGGAGCTTGACCTCCCACGTGGTCTCATCCACTTCCTTCGGCTCCGCGGCGGCCAGCGCCAGGTAGGGCTCACGGGTGGCCGGGTGCAGATCGACCAACCCTTCGAAGATGTGCATGTTCGCGGCGAACGGGGTGGCCCCCGAGGAGGTCATCGGGTCGAATCCCGTCGACAAGGCATAGGAGATGCCGGCCTCGATCGTCCCCGTGCCGGCCGCCCCGGACGCTGCGCCGGCCCCTGCCGAATCGGTGCTGCTGCACGCCGCGATACCGGCCGAGAATGCTGCGGCGGCCCCCATCAGTCCGGAGACCTTGAGGAAGTTGCGTCGGCTGCCTTCTTTGGCCACCAGGTTGTTGAGGGGCACGGTTTACCTCTTCTGTACGATGAGAAGTCGGACGTAGGATGTCCGACGTATTCATGTAGACTGTAAGCGTCATCACAGATGATGGTCAAGTGGTGTTGCCCACATTCGAAAGAGTCATCCGTCAAGGGACCGATCACCCCGGCCCCTCCCCCGAGGAAGGAAGCCCGCCTTGAGCGCTCCCGCACGTCATATCCGACTCGGCGCCCAGGAACGCCTGCGCGCCCTGACCACGGATCTCATGGACCTCATCATCGATCGCGGACTCAGGGCCGGTGACGCACTACCCACCGAGGCCGTCCTGACTGCGGAGCTCGGCGTGGGCCGCAACACCCTGCGCGAGGCCATCAAGGTCCTGCAGGCCCTCGGGGTGGTGGAGATCCGCCACGGCTTCGGCACCTTCGTCGCCGCCAACAACCTGGTCGCCCTGGCCGACAGCCTGACGTTCCGCGGACGGATGTCCTTGCGCCATAAGGGTCATGAGGCCCATGAACTCGTCGAAGTCAGGCAGGCCCTGGAGTCCGGCCTGATCGGTTCCGCGATCGACTCCCTCGATGACGCCCATCTGGACGAGCTCGAGGCCCTGGTCGCCCGGATGGAGGTCCTGGCCGCCGACGGGCGGACCTTCGTCGAGGTCGACCAGGAGTTCCACCGGCTCCTGTTCTCCCGCCTGGAGAACGAGTTGCTGACCAACCTGCTGGGAGTCTTCTGGCAGGTCTACCGCACCATCCACGAAGCCATCGACGGCCTCGGGGGCAACACCTCCGGGACCACCCTGCCCGAGACGGCCCAGATCCACCGCGACATCCTCGGGGCGGTCCAGTCCAAGGACAAGGACGCCGCCGCACGATTGATGCATCGCCACTTCGATGGCATCCGCGAACAACTCGCGGACTTCGCCCTCGAGGCCTAGGCGTATCGGGGCCTAGGGGCCGGACGCGGCGGCCGGGCGGACGAAGCGAAGTTCGGCCCCCTCGGCGGGCTCGGGCCGGAAACCGTGGGATTCCAGCACCCGGATCGAGGCCTCGTTCCCCGGAAGGACCCGTCCCAGCAGGGCCCGCCCGCCGAAGACCGAACGGATCGGCTCCAGGGCGGCACCGAGCATCCAGCCGGCGATCCCCCGCCCCCAGGACCCGGGGTGGACCCAGTACCCGATTTCCACGGCGGGACCACGGCGCGAGGAGACGAACAGACCCACGCGATGGCCGTCTTCGAGGCCGATGAACCATCGCACGGCGCCCGGGTCCCCGCCCGGGAGGCCACCGAGGGCGTCGCGGACGCGCCGGCCGGTGTATCCGGGGCTCCAGGGCTCTCCGTTGCCGACATAGCGGGTCACCCGGGGATCGCCGGCCAGCGTCGCGACGAATGCCGCATCATCGGCGGCAAAGTCGCGCAGCACGCGCGCGGCGGGGCCCGTGGCCGGAGCATCGGTCATGTCCCGATTTTTGCACCGACCCGGCGGGCCTGTCCACGCTGCGGGACCCGTCTAGCTGCGGACCCGCCGCCCCCACGTGTGCGGGGCCGGTTTGCGCGCCCCGGGAAGCGCCGTCGATTCGCGCCACTGCGTCGCCCACTCGGGCAGCTGCAGGTCCTCGGGGACTTCGGCACCGAAAGCCGTGAGGATCTCCTCATTGGTCAGCGGCCCCTGGCGCCCCAACAGGCGGGTGCAGATCAGTGCGCTGACATAGATCTCGCCGCCGGAGACGATCCGCTGCTCGAAGTAGATGCTGCGTTCGTCCATGCCGGCGATCCGTGTTTCCACGCTGAACTTCTGGTTGAAGACCACCGACTTCCTGAACGTGATGGTCTCCGCCTGGACCACCGGGGTCCAACGGCGGCGCTTCATCGTGTCCCACGCCCCGGCGCGGACCATCAGATCGAACCGTCCCAGGTCGAAGATCGAGAAGTACATGCCGTTGTTGATGTGCCCGGCCACGTCGATGTCGGTGAGCAGGGCACGCATCGGCATCGAATCGACGTCGAAAAGGTCGAGTTTCGGCCGGCGTCGGGCCTGCAGGAGCATGAGCAGGAGGCGGAAGATCATGTGCATGCCCTCATGTTACCCATGAGTAACCAGTTCGTCACTCCCCCGGCGGCGGGTCAGCGGTTGCGCAGGGAGTATCCGTTGATCGCATCCGCCGCACGAATGAGGGTCAGATGCGAGAAGGCCTGCGGGAAGTTCCCGGCCATCCGCCCGCTGACGGTGTCGTATTCCTCGGCCAGCAGCCCCAGTCCGTTGGAATACCCCACGAGCTGGTCCATCAGGGACCTGGCATCGTCGATGCGCCCCGTGCGGGCATACTGCTCCACCAGCCAGAACGAGCAGGCCATGAAGGGATGCTCGTCACCGGCCAGGCCGTCATGTCCCGCGGAGGTCCTGTACCGCAGGAGCAATCCCGACTCGTCCATCAGATCGCGTTCGAGGCGTTCCACCGTTCCGAGCATCTTCGGATCGTCGTAATCGATGAACCCGACCTGGGGCAGCACCAGCAGCGAGGCGTCGACCTCGGTGTCACCGTAGGTCTGGGTGAAGCAGTTCTCCCCGGTGTTGAAGCCGTGCTCCATGATCTCCGCGTGGAGGCGGTCGCGCAGCTGTGCCCAGGAGGCGTCGTCGCCGTCGAGCCCGTGTTCACGCACCGCCCGCACGCCACGGTCGAACGCGGCCCACATCATCACCCGCGAGTGGGTGAAATACTGCAGGTCCCCGCGCATCTCCCAGATGCCGTGGTCCTTATGGTCGAAGTGCCGTTCCACGTACCCGAGCAGGGTCTTCTGCAGGGGCCAGGAGAAGTGGTCCTCCACGCCCCCGATGTTCCGCAGCTTCTCCAGCGCCACGAGCACCTCGCCGACGACATCACCCTGGTACTGGTCCACGGCTCCGTTCCCCACGCGCACCGGCAGCGAGCCCTCGTACCCGGGCAGGTGGTCCAGGTCGCGTTCGGGCAGCCGCCGCTCCCCGGCCAACCCATACATGATCTGCAGGTCCTCGGGGTCCCCGGCCACGGCGCGCAGGAGCCAGTCGCGCCAGTTGAGCGCCTCCTTCTCGTAGCCGTGGGTCATCATCGCCTCGAGCGTCAGGGCGGCGTCACGCAGCCAGCAGAAGCGGTAGTCCCAGTTCCGTTCCCCGCCGAAGTCCTCCGGAAGCGAGGTCGTCGGCGCGGCGACGATCCCGCCGGTGGTTTCGTGGGTCAGCGCCCGCAGCACCAGCAGCGAGCGCTTGACGACCTCGTGGTAGGACTCCTGGGCAGGAATGTCCCGGGACCAGCGCTGCCAGTAGGAGATGGTCTCCTGGATGCTCGACCCGGGATCGATGCGTGAGGGGACCTTGCGGTGCGAGGGGAACCAGCTCAGCTCGAAATCGACGGCTTCGCCGGCCGAGACGATGAAGTCCCCGAGGTGGCGGTGGCCCTCCCCGTGGGGCAGCCGGTCGCCGTGGAGCACCATGGCGTCGGGCCCGGCCATCGCGACGATCGAGCTCACCCCGGTGGAGGCGTCTTCATGGCGGCGGACCCAGGGGATCACCGACCCGTAGCCGAAACGGAAGCTGATCTCCTGGTGCATGGTCACGCTGCCCACGAGTCCTTCGACCCGGCGTACGATCGATGCCCTCCGAGCGCCGACCGGCATCAGATCGGTGACCAGCACCTGGCCTTCGGAGGTCTTCCAGAGGGTCCTGAGCACGAAGGTGGAGTCGATGTAGGTGCGCTGGACGACGACGGGGCGTCCGTCATCGGCCGGGCCGCCGGCCGACTCGGCGTCCTCGACCCCTGCGGCCCGGGCCGCCTTGATCCGCTCGGAGCGTCGGGCAGGGTGGTCCGACTCGCAGTCGTCGGCCGCGCCGGCGGGGGCCAGCAGCCAGCGACCGTGCTCGGAATCGCCCAGCAGGGCGGTGAATGCCGCATCGGAATCGAAGCGGGGGAAACAGAGCCAGTCGACACTGCCGGATTCGGACACCAGCGCACCGGTGCGCTGGTCGGAAAGAAGTGCGTAGTCTTCGATCAAAGAGGCCATCCCCCTAGCAAACCGCAGCGCGGGCGCCGGGGCAAGCCATCGTTGAAGGACACCATGTGGGCAGACGGGACCCTTCCCCACATAAGCCCGTTTATGTGTGTATTTCTGTTTTTCTGTTGACTTGCACTTCAAGGACCATCTAAAGTCAACGAAACACAGATTCATTGTGATGGAGACCACCGAAGGGACAACGCCATGTTTGCCGAGGAACGGCACCGTTTGATCGGCGACCGCGTCGCCGACCAAGGTCGGGTCACCGTCGCCGAGTTGGCGCGGCAACTGGATATCACCCGCGAAACCGTCCGCCGGGATCTGGCCCAGCTGGAGCAGGAGGGGGTCCTGCGCCGCGTCCACGGCGGAGCAGTCGCCGGGCGGACCACCAGCACCGTGGAGGAAAGCCTCAGCGTCAGGACCTCGTTGAACCACGAACAGAAGTCCCGTATCGCCGCTTCGGCCGTTGACCTGCTGCCGGCCGGAGCCACCTCGGTGGTGCTCGATGCCGGAACGACGACGGAACTGTTCGCCCAGCAGATGGCCTCCAGCCTGGGCGCTTCCCGGGCCGCGGACCTGTTGGTGCTCACGCATTCCGTCCCGGTCGCCTACCGGGTCGCCGCCAGCGGTTCCTTCCAACTCGAGGTCATCGGCGGTCGCGTCCGCGCCCTGACCAGCGCAGCGACCGGGGCCTCGACCATCGACCAGTTCCGTGCCCTGCGCCCGGATATCGCCTTCATCGGCGCCAACGGCGTCGACGCCGATTTCGGGCTGAGCACCCCCGATCCGTTGGAGGCCGCGGTGAAATCGGCGATCGTCGCCTGCGCGCGCCGCGTCGTCGTACTGGCCGACTCCAGCAAGCTCGGGGAACAGACCCTCATCCGCTTCGCCGCCCTGGAGCAGATCGACACCCTGGTCACCGACACGGCGCCGGGCCCCGAACTGGCGGCGGCGCTGGACCGGGCCGACGTGGAGGTGACGCTCGCATGATCACCACCTTCACCGCCAATCCCAGCATGGACCGCACCATCGACCTGGGGGCCACCCTGGTCCGGGGCGCCGTGCAGCGTGCCCTCCGCGCCGACGCCCAGGCCGCAGGAAAAGGGGTCAACGTCACCCGGGGGCTGGTCGCCGCGGGGGTCCCGACACTGGCCGTGCTGCCCGGGGACGCCACGGATCCCGTGGTGATCGGCCTCGGCATCGACCATCTGCCTCATCGGGCCCTGCCGATCGGGCAACCACTGCGCAGCAACGTCACGGTCACCGAACCCGACGGCACCACCACGAAAGTCAACGAGCCGGGCCCCACCATCGACGCCGCCCACCAGGCAGTCATCACCGAGGCACTGGTCCGGGCCGCCAACGGATCGTCCTGGGTCGTCCTGGCCGGCTCGCTGCCCCCGGGCCTGCCGACCGGCTACTACGCGGGAATCATCAACCACCTGCACGACTCCCTCGGAGGGAACTGCCCGCTGATCGCCGTCGACACCTCCGAGGCCCCGCTGACCGAATTGTATGCAGGAGCCGGCCCGCTTCCCGATCTGATCAAACCCAATGCCGAGGAACTGGCTAGCCTGGCCGGGAGCCACAGCGCGGCGGAACTGGAGGCGTGCCCGGAGTCGGCTGCCGCGGCGGCGCAGCGACTGGTCGAGCGGGGCACCGGGGCGGTCCTGGCCACCCTGGGCGCCCGGGGAGCGGTCCTCGTCACCGGCTCAGGCTCCTGGTGGGCCACACATCCGCCGGTGAAGGCCCGCAGTACCGTCGGCGCCGGGGACTCGTCCCTCGCCGGCTACCTCATCGCCCACGACCGCGGCGCAGCAGCCACCGACTGCCTGCGCTGGGCCGTGGCCTACGGGGCGGCAGCCACCTCGCTGCCCGGCTCGCTGATCCCCACCCCGGAACAGACCAGCCCGGATTCCGTCACCATCACGGAACTGCCCCCCTCCCCGATCGGCGGCCCCCGGTCCGCCGCACCCCAGACCGCTAAGGAATAACCATGTCCGAGCTCATCACCGCCGATCTGGTCCTGCTGGACCGGGACCTCGGCACCACCAGCGCCGAGGTCATCCGCGCACTCGCCGCGGTCGTCACCGAGGCAGGTCGTGCCACCAGTGCGGAGGCCCTGGCCGGCGATGGCATCGCCCGCGAATCCAAGACGGCCACCGGTGTCCCCGGAGGGATCGGCATTCCGCACTGCCGCTCGACGGCGGTCACCCGGGCCACCCTGGTGATGGCCCGTCTGGCACCGGCCGTCGACTTCGGGGCCAAGGACGGGCCCGCCGACCTGGTGTTCTTCATTGCCGCCCCCGAGGGTGCCGACCAGGAACACCTGAAGCTGCTCTCCAAACTGGCCCGTTCGCTGGTCAAGAAGGATTTCACCGCAGCACTGCGCTCCGCGGGCGCCGCCGCCGAGATCGTGTCATTGGTGGACGCTGCCATCTCCCCCGCCCCCGCCGCGCAGGCTCCCGTGGAAGCCACCGCCGCCCCGGAACCGGCGACCGGGCCTTCCACCCGCCGCACCTTGGTCGCGGTGACTGCCTGCCCCACGGGGATCGCCCACACCTACATGGCCGCGGATTCGCTCGTCGCCGCGGCGGCCGACGCCGGGGTCGACCTCCAGGTAGAAACCCAGGGCTCCTCCGGGTCGACCCCCTTGGACCCGGCAGTCATCGCGGCCGCGGATGCGGTGATCTTCGCGGTCGACGTCGACGTGAAGAACAAGGAGCGTTTCGCCGGGCTGCCCGTCATCCAGGTCCCCGTGAAGCGGGGCGTGGACGAGCCGGCCAAGCTCGTCGCCGATGCCCTGGCCGCCGCGGACAACCCGCAGGCCCGCCGCGTGCCCACCGGCGCGGGAACCGCGGATACCGATTCCGCCCCGGAAGGCCGGGAACGGGTCGGTGCCGCACTGAAGCGCTCGCTGTTGACCGGGGTCAGCTACATGATCCCCTTCGTCGCCGGCGGGGGGCTGCTCATCGCGTTGGGCTTCCTGCTCGGCGGCTACGAGATCTCCGATGTCGCCGACCAGGTATCGGTGGAGAACAACTTGTTCAACCTGCCCGATGGCGGGCTGCACATCTACCTTGCCGCCGTCGCCTTCAAGATCGGGAACCTCTCCATGGGGTTCCTGGTCCCAGTCCTCGCCGGATACATCGCCTATGCGCTGGCCGACCGCCCCGGCCTGGCTCCCGGCTTCACCGCCGGCGCCGTCGCCGGGTTCATGGGGGCCGGCTTCCTGGGCGGCATCATCGGCGGGCTGCTCGCCGGTGTCCTGGCCCGCTGGATCGGCAACTGGCGCGTCCCCAAGCTGCTGCGCGGGTTGATGCCGGTGGTGATCATCCCGCTGATCGGTTCGATCCTCGCCTCCGGGGCCATGTTCCTCTTCCTCGGCGGCCCGATCGCGGCCCTGAGCAACGGCCTGAACAGCTGGCTTTCGGCGCTCTCCGGCTCGGCCGCGGCCCTGGTCGGCCTCATCCTGGGGCTCATGATGGCCGTGGACCTCGGTGGCCCGATCAACAAGGTGGCCTATTCCTTCGCGGTCGCCGGTCTCGGGGCCGGGTCGATGGCCAATCAGGCCCCCTGGGAGATCATGGCGGCGGTCATGGCCGCCGGCATGGTGCCCCCGCTGGCCCTGGCCCTGGCCACCGCCCTGGACAAGAAGCGCTTCTCCGCCGCGGAACAGGAAAACGGGAAGGCAGCCTGGCTGCTTGGTGCGGCGTTCATCTCCGAAGGCGCCATCCCCTTCGCCGCGGCGGACCCGCTGCGCGTCATCCCCGCCAGCATGCTCGGCGCCGGGGTCACCGGAGCCATGATCATGGGATTCCACGTCACCAGCCAGGCCCCGCACGGAGGCATGTTCGTCTTCTTCGCCATCGGCAACGTGGCCATGTTCATCGTCTCGATCATCGTGGGCATGGTTATCTCCGCCCTCGCCGTCCTGGCCCTGAAGCGCTACGCAGTGAAGAAGCAGCCCGCCTCCGAGGACCAGGCCCTTCCGGTCACCGTCCAGGGATGACCCCGGACACCCTGACCCCCCCTCGACACAGTAAGGACAGACAGATGAGCACCATCCACGGAATCGGCGTCAGCCCCGGCCGCATCATCGGTCAGGTCCGCCGCATGGCCGATCCCATCGACGCCCCGCAGGACCCCGGAGCCCAGGAACTGGCCTCCCCCGGATACGTCGAGGAGGCCACGGCCCGGTTGACGGAGGCCGGTCGGGCCGTCGCCGCGGGGCTGCGCGCCCGGGCCGGGCAGGCCCATGGTGCCGGCGCCGAGGTCCTCTCGGCGACCGCATTGATGGCCACCGACTCGATGCTCCACAAAACCGCAGGAAAGGCACTGGCCGCCGGACGCGGGCTCGAACCGGCGATCTGGGAGGCGGCGGAAACGGTGGCGGCGATGCTGACGTCGTTGGGCGGCTACATGGCAGAACGGGCCGCCGACGTGCTCGACGTCCGTTCGCGCCTCATTGCCGAGCTGCGTGGCGTCCCCGCCCCGGGGATCCCCGACTCCGGGAGCCCGTTCATCCTGCTCGCCCGGGATCTGGCTCCCGCCGACACGGCCACCCTGGATCCGGCACAAGTCACCGCCCTGGTCACCAGCGAGGGCGGGCCCCAGTCCCATACCGCCATCCTCGCCCGGGCCCTGGGCCTGCCCGCGATCGTCGCCGCGGTCGGCGCGGAGTCCATCGTCGAGGGCACCGACATCTATGTCGATGGTGCCGCCGGGACCGTCTGCACCTGCCCCGGGACGGAGGAGCAGGCCGCGGCCCTGGCCTTCGCGGCCCGGGGCCCTTTGGAGGTCTTCAACGGTCACGGCACGACGGCGGATGGGCATCCGGTGCCCCTGCTCGCCAATGTCGGCGGCGGGTCCGATGCCGTCGCCGCGGCGGCCGCCGGGGCCGAGGGCGTGGGGTTGCTACGCACCGAATTCTGCTTCCTGGGACGTGATGCCGAACCCGGGCACGACGAGCAGGTCGCCGCCTACGGGGCCGTCTTCGTCGAATTCCCCGGGCGGAAGGTCGTGGTCAGGACCCTGGACGCCGGAGCCGATAAGCCACTGCCCTTCCTCACCGATGCCACCGAGCCGAATCCGGCGCTGGGCGTGCGGGGGTTCCGCACCAGTGCCGGCACCCCGGGGGTATTGGCCCGGCAGTTGGCGGCGATCGCCGCCGCGGCCGCGGCCCATCAGGCGCAGGTGAAGGTCATGGCCCCGATGATCTCCACAGCCCAGGAGGCCACCGACTTCGCTGCCCTCTGCGCCGTGGCCGGGCTGCCGGACCCCGGGGTCATGGTCGAGGTTCCCTCCGCGGCGGTACGTGCCGCCTCGGTGCTGCGTCCGGTCGCCTTCGCCTCGATCGGGACCAACGACCTCACCCAGTACACCCTGGCCGCCGACCGCCAGCTCGCTCCCCTGGCCGCCTTGAACGATCCCTGGCAGCCGGCGGTCCTGGAACTCATCCGGCTCACCGTCGCCGGGGCCGAAGCCGCGGGGGATTCCTCCGCCCCGCTCCGGCCGGTGGGCGTCTGCGGGGAGGCCGCCGCCGATCCTGCCCTCGCCGTCGTCCTGGTGGGCCTGGGGGTTGCTTCCCTGTCGATGACCGCCCGGGCGTTGGCCCCGGTGGCCGCCGTCCTGCGGACCGTCACCCACGCACAAGCCGTCTCGCTGGCCGCCCTGGCGGTGGAGGCCGAAGGCCCCGCCCAAGCCCGCGCCGCAGTGCGCGCGGCCTTGCCGGTTCTGGACGAGCTTGGACTCTGACCACCCACCATCCGAACCACCACCACAGGAGAAAACCATGGCAGAACGTACCGCAACCATCGCCAGCCGCGTGGGGCTCCATGCCCGTCCGGCCGCCATCTTCGCCGAAGCCGCCGGGGAACTCGATCTGGAGGTCACCATCGCCCTGCCGGGCGAGCCCGCCGATGAGGCGATGGACGCCTCAAGCATCCTGTCCCTGATGGGCCTGGGCGCCGAACACGGGACCACGGTAGTCCTGCGGGCCGAAGGGCCGGGGGCCGACGCCGCCCTGGACCAGCTCGTCGGCATCCTCGAAACGGACCACGACGCCGAATAGGCTCCCGGAGGGGAGCCAGGGCGACCGTGCGTCGCCACGGCCTGCGGGTCGGCGGTGGAACCGCCGGCGGCTCGTCCCAGCACCGAATGTGCATTTTTGGTCCCAGGGCCTGGCCCGGCATGGACGCGGGTTGCCACCCGGTGCCAAGGTGGGGGGATGAGCGCCACCATCAACTTCTACTTCGACCCGGTCTGCCCCTTCGCCTGGATGACGAGCAAATGGGTGCGGCAGGTGCAGGCACAGCGCGACTACACCGTGGACTGGCGTTTCATCTCGTTGCGCCTGATCAACGCCGAGGTCGACTATGACGCGCATTTTCCGCCGGAGTACGAGGCCGGGCACACGGCAGGCCTCCGCCTCCTGCGGGTGGCCGCTCGAGCGCGTGCGGAGCATGGCCGCGCCTCGGTGGCCGGATTATATGCGGCCCTCGGGGCACACATCTTCGACGCTGCCCCCGACCCGGCCGACCAGCGAGGCGAGGGTGGGGTGCGTGAGCGTCGAGGCACGCGTGGGTTCGTGGAGCCGATCCTCGACGAGGCCGGCCTGCCCCGGGCGTTGGCGCAGGCCCTCGACGACGAGTCCTGGGACCGCGGGATCCGCCAGGAGACCGACGAGGCGCTGGCGCTGACCGGAAAGGACGTGGGCACGCCCATCATCCACTTCGAACCACCCGCCGGTGTGGCGTTCTTCGGGCCGGTGATCAGCCGGCTGCCGGACGAGGATTCGGCCGCCAAGCTGTGGGACCACGTGGTCGGGCTGGCCCGGTTCCCGGGCTTCGCCGAACTCAAGCGCAGCCTGCGTGAGCAGCCACAATTGGCTGCCCTCCGCGGCAACACCACCACGGTCGGCCAGCAGGAGGACTGGCAGGGCGGCAGAAAGGCCGACCCGTCAGGAAGGAACAACCCATGACCCGGACCGCCCTCCGCCACCATGAGCAGTCCATCACGGTCGCAGCCACAACCGGGACGCTCTACGATCTGGTCTCCGACATCCGCCGAACCGGGGAATGGAGCCCGGTATGCACCTCCTGCTGGTGGGACGACGAGGCCGGCGCCGGGCTGCCCGGCGCCTGGTTCACCGGCCGGAATGAACTCCCGCACCGGACCTGGGAGACCCGTTCGCAGGTCGTGGCTGCCGAGTACGGGCGCGAGTTCGCCTGGATCGTCGGTGGCAGCTTCGTCCGATGGGGCTTCACCATGACCCCCGCCGATCCCGGAACGATCCTGCGCGAATCCTGGGATTTTCTGCCGGACGGGATCTCGATGTTCGAGGAGAAATTCGGTGACGGAGCGGACGCCCAGATCACCGACCGTACCCAGCAGGCTCTCGACGGCATCCCGAAAACACTCGCGGCGATCAAACGGATCGCCGAGTCCATCGGCCTGCATGAGGACGCCCGGTAACCTCGCCGCCCTCCGGCGACCCAGCAGCGCGAACCACCCATCAAGTGGTCTCATTCTTCTCTCCTTGCGGTCTCATCTTCGTCTCATCTTCGGTCCCTAGAGTTGTCCACCAGAGCAACGAGAGGGAATCATGTTTACGTTTTGGATGGCCTTGCTGGCCAATATCCTGGGCACCGCCGTCCTGGTGTACGTCGTCTACTTCCGCAGGCACCACCGCCGGGATCTTGCGCTGGCCTATGTCGCCCTGAGCATGGGGATCTTCGCGGTCACCCTGCTGCTGACCACCAGTGACGCAGGAATGGGCCTGGGCCTGGGGCTGTTCGGCATCCTGTCGATCATCCGACTGCGTTCAAATACCCTGACCCAGGAGGAAGTGGCCTACTACTTCGTTTCCCTGGCCATCGGGCTGGTCAATGGCCTGCATCCGGATCCCGCCTGGCTCGCCCCGACGATCACCGCCGCACTGCTGGTGGTCATGTTCGCCGCAGACCACCCGCGCTTCGCCGCCACCACGACCCGCCAGGTCGTGACCATGGACACGGCCTACCCGCGCCGGGCGGAGATGGATGCCACCCTGGAGCAGCTGCTCGGGGCCCGCATCCTGCGCACGGTGGTCCTGGAACTGGACATGGTGCGTGACACCACCGTCGTGGATGTGCGCTTCCGCGAATTGCCGGCCAAGACCAGCCGTCGGGCCCGGGACACCGTGGCCGAGCCGGTCCCCCGGCAGGAAACCACCGGTGCTTCCGCGCCCGCCGCGGCCGAAAGGGAGTACGCCACCCAGGGCCAAGGCTCCAAGTGAAGGCCCGCCAGGCGTTGGAGGACGCCGTCGCCGCCCGGGAACCAATCGGGCTGCAGGAGGTCAACGAAGGGGCCGCCCTGCAGACCCGGGTGGACCATAAGTACCTGCTGACCCCCGGGCAGTTCACGGCCCTGGCCGCGAAGCTGGACGACCGGTTCCGGGTGCTCACCATCGATGGCAGACGCACCTTCCGCTACGAATCGGTCTACTTCGACACCCCGGAATTCGAGCAGTATCGCGCCCACCGGCAGGGTCGCCGCCGCCGCTACAAGGTCCGCACCCGCACCTATGCCGACACCGGGCTGTGCATGTTCGAAATCAAGACCAAGGGCCTGCGCGGGGCGACCGTCAAACACCGGATCCCCCACCAGATGGACGACGCCGGCCGGATGACCTCCGACGCCCGCTCCTTCCTGGACGGGGTGATCGCCGCCGAATATTCCATGTCCCCCGCCGCACTGCAGCCGGTGATGGAAAGCGACTACCGGCGGGCGACCTTCGTCGATCCCGTCGACGGCGAACGCCTGACCTGCGATGTCGATCTGGTCTACTCCGACCAGGCCCGCACCTTGCACGGCCCCGAGCTGTTCGTGATCGAAACCAAGACGGCCTCCGGGCAGGGGGCCGCCTCCACCGCACTGTCCGAACTGGGCATCCGTCCGGTGAGCATGAGCAAGTACTGCGTGGGGATCGCCATGCTCCACCCCGAACTCCCGGCGAATAAGTGGAGCCGGCTGCTCCGGCGCAACTTCCAGTGGGAACCGGACCGCGCCGCCGCCGCCTGATCCCCTCCCCCTGACGGGCAAGGCCCGGGCCTTCTTCATCGTTTCCGACCGGTGAGCTGCCACCAGCGGCGCCGGCGGGGAGTCCCCGCTGGGACCGGGGCGACCACCAGTGCGGTGACGGACCCGGGGGCGATTTCGGTGTGCCCGGCGTCGTGGATCAGTGGCCCGGCGCCCACGGCGGCCGCACCGGCCAGCAGTTCGACTTCCCCTTGCCACCCGACGCAGACCTGTGGGCCGGCCCGGAACCATTCGACGCTGGGTTCCGGCCCCAGTTCCATCACCCAGGCGAAGAGTGCGTGGGCCGCCTGGGCTGCCGCCTTCCCGGTGCTCATCCCCAGATCCCGGTTCAGCACGATCCTCGGCCGGTCACCGGGTCCTCCGGGCCCGCAGGCAGCCGGGTCCCGGAGACCTGGAGCCGGGCCAGCGTCCTGGGCAACGCATCCATCGGCAGCGGAGGCAGGGCCATGGCCCTGCCCCGGCCGTGGGTCGCTTCGACGGCTTCGGGGTGGGCGGCGGCGGTCTTCGCGTAGTTTTTGGCATCGGCCCGGCGCACCGATTTGCCGACGGGACCTGACAACCACCGCTCCCAGGCGGGATTGGAAGGGTCCCTGGCCCGGGCCATCACCGAGGCCAGCGCCACGGCGGCGAGGCCATCGGGCTCGGGGGCCGGGCTTTCGCGGTCCACGAGCAGGACAATGACCTGGACCAGGGCCGCGGAGGAGCCCGGGGTTTCTTCGCTCATGGGCGGGCGGCTTTCGTGATGGGAGGGTAGTTGACTCCACCGATGATGCCACACAGACGAACGACGCCGGCCCGGGGTCGGAACCCCGGGCCGGCGTCGTTGGACACGCTGCGGATCTAGATGATCGCGTCGCTGAGGTGGTCGGGCGTACCGAAACGGTGGGCCGTGATCGAGATCGCCTGTTCACGCAGGAACGGGAGCATCTCGACCCGCCCCGCGGCCACGACCGGGTGGTCGTAGATCGCGACGTCGGGTTTGCCCTGTGCCGCGGCGTAGGTGGCCCGCGACGAGGCGCCGATGTAGCGGATCCGGGTTCCGGAATCGGGGCCGGTCCGGCGTGCCAGACGCTCGACGTGTCCCTTCCACATCCGGTCGTCCTCGACCGCCACCTCGACGCCCTCGGAACGCAGTGCCGCCAGCACGCGGGCCGGCAGTTCGGTGGTGACGCTGACACTGATCCCCGCCCCCGGGCGTTCGGTGGTGCCGATCCGTCCGCTGGCCCCGGCGCTGGAGGTGGCCTTATGGGCGCGGAGCCCGGCAGCCACCACCCGCAACAGTTCGGCCATCCCGTGGCCGGAGGTGCCCTCCTCGTAGCGCACGGTCACCGGGACCGGACGATAGCGGAAGAGGTTGCGTTCGGCCTGCAGCATGGAGACGTCCTTGACGGCCCCGAACTCCTTGACCACCTGGTGGTAGTCGGTCGCCCGGGCGGTCTGCAGCCAGAGGAAGTCCTCGGCGGCGATGGCGTTGCCCGTCGCGGGACCGGCCTCGGCTGCGACGACCCCGAGGATGTCGCTGCCTCCGGCGACCTCCGCGTTCGAGGTGGCCGAGGTGTCGGTCCCCGTCGCGGTGCGCACGGTGGCGTGGGAGACGGCCGCATGGGATTCGGCCGCGGCTTCGGCCTCGGCGCTGACCGGGGCGTCGGCCCAGGAGCCCATGCCGACCAGGTAGTTCGGCCCACCGGCCTTGGTCCCGGCGCCGACGGCCGACTTCTTCCAGCCCCCGAACGGCTGCCGGCGCACGATCGCCCCGGTGATGCCGCGGTTGACGTAGAGGTTGCCGGCCTTGACGTTGTCCAGCCAGTACTCCAGCTCATCGGGGTCCAGCGAGTGGAGCCCGGTGGTGAGTCCGTACTCGATGTCGTTGACCATTTCGACGGCTTCTTCGAGGGTCTCGGCGGTCATGACCCCCAGGATCGGGCCGAAGTACTCGGTCAGGTGGTATTCGGAGCCACGCTGCACCCCGGTGCGCACCCCCGGGCTCCACAGTTGGCCGGTGTCGTCGAGTTGGCGCGGTTCCAGCACCCAGCGTTCACCGGCCCCCAGGGTGGTCAGCCCGCGCAGCAGCTTGCCCTGCGCCGGTTCGATGACCGGGCCCATCTGGGTTCCGGCGTCGTCCGGGTAGCCGACCTGTAGTGAACGGACGGCGTCGATGAGCTGGCTGTGGAAGCGCGGCGACTTGGCGACCGCGCCGACCATGATCACCAACGAGGCAGCCGAGCACTTCTGTCCGGCGTGGCCGAAGGCGGAGGCCGCGACGTCGCGGGCCGCCAGATCCAGGTCGGCCGAGGCCGTCACGATGAGCGCGTTCTTGCCCGAGGTCTCCGCCAGCAACGGCAGGTCCTCGCGGAAGGAACGGAACAGTTCGGCGGTTTCATACCCACCGGTGAGGATCAGCCGGTCGACGCTGGGATGCGAGACCAGCCGGGTGCCCAGATCGCGTTCGGAGAGCTGGACGAAGGAGAGCAGTTCGCGACCGATCCCGGCCGCGTCCAACGCCTCCCAGATGGCCTGGACCATGATGGCCCCGGAGCGCGCCGCCTGCTTGGCCGGTTTGATGACGACGCCGGAGCCGGCGGCCAGTGCCGAGAGGGTGGAACCGGCGGGGATGGCCACCGGGAAGTTCCACGGAGGGGTCACCACGGTCAGCCGTGAGGGGACGAACGTGGCCCCGTCGACGGTGTCCAACGCGCGGGCGGATTCGGCATAGAAGTGGGCGAAGTCGATGGCTTCGGAGACTTCCGGGTCGCCCTGGTCCAGGGTCTTGCCGCATTCGGAGGCCATGACCTCAAGTAGTTCACCGCGATGGGCGGCGAGCCGTTCGCCGGCGTGGTGCAGGACCGCGGCACGCTCGGCACCGCTGAGCCCGCCCCAGGATTCCGCTGCCGCGTGGGTGGCCGCGATGACGGCGTCGACCTCGTCGGTGGTGTTCAGCAGATGGGATTCGATGGTGTCCCGGCCCAGTGTGCTGTGCGGGACCCTGGCCAGGATGTCGTTGGCCCAGGCCCGGTTCCCGGCCAGATCGGGGTCGGTGTCGGGGGTGTTGGAGAACTTCCGTTCCCCCGAGGCGTATTCGGCGACCTCCGCGGCGGCTGCTTCGGTGTCGTAGCTGCCGCGGTCCTGGATGCGGTTCGGGGTGGGGACGACATCGCTCAGGTCCTCCAGGGAGGCCCGGAACCGGTCCGTCTCGCGTTCGAAGAGGGCTTCGTTCTCGTGCAGTTCGAAGACGGCCGACATGAAGTTCTCCTGGCTGGCCCCTTCTTCGAGCCGGCGGATGAGGTAGGAGATCGCCACGTCGAATTCCCCGGGGTGGACCACCGGGGTGTAGAGCAGCAGGGAGCCGACGTCGGCCTTCACGGCCGCTGCCTGGCCGGTGGCCATGCCCAACAGCATCTCGAAGTCGATGCCTTCGGAGATCCCGCGGGCCTTCGCCAGCAGGTGGGCCAGGGCGACGTCGAAGAGGTTGTGCCCGGCGATGCCCAGGTGCACGTTGGCGGTGCGCTCGGGACGCAGTGCGTAGTCGATCACTGCCTTATAGGAGGTATCCGTGGCCTGTTTGGAATGCCAGGTCGCGGCCGGCCAGCCGTGGATGTCGGCTTCCATGATCTCCATGGGCAGGTTGGCGCCCTTGACCAGGCGGACCTTCACCGGTGCGCCGCCGGAGCCGACGCGTTCGGCAGCGAACTCCTGGAGTTCGATCATCGCCGGCAGGGCGTCCGGCAGGTACGCCTGCAGCACGATGCCGGCTTCGACGTCCTTGAACTCGGGCAGGGCCATGAGCCGTTTGAAGACGGCCATGGTCAGGTCGAGGTCCTTGTATTCCTCCATGTCCAGGTTGATGAACTTGCGCGGGGAGGAATCGCGGGCCTGCCGGTAGAGCGGGGTCAGCTGCTCCACGATGTTCCCGACGGCCGTGTCGAAGTCCCAGTGGTTGTGCGGGGCGACGCTGGAGGAGACCTTCACGGACACGTAGTCCACGTCGGGGCGGCGCAGGAGCCGGGAGATGCCCGCCAGCCGGCGACCGGCCTCCTTCTCGCCGAGGATGGCCTCGCCGAGCAGGTTGATGTTCAGCCGCACGTCCTCCTGCTGGATCTTCTCGATGGCCGGACCGAGTTTGGCATCGGTGGCATCGACGATCAGGTGGCCGACCATCTGGCGCAGGACGCGACGGGCGACGGGGATCACGACCCCGGGCAGGGCGGGGGCCATGGCCCCTCCGAGGGCGACGGCGGAACGCATGTACCAGGGCAGGAAGGAGGGGACCTTCGGGGCCAGTGCCCGCAGGTTCCGGGCGGCGACATGCAGGTCCTCCGGGCGGATCACCCCGTCGACGAAGCCGACGGTGAAGTCCAGACCCTGCGGATCCTTCAGCACTCCGGCCAGTTGGCGGGCCGAGGCATCGACGGGTTGTTTGGAACCTTCGGTCAGCCAGTGGCGGACCAGGGCAATGGCGTCGTCGGCCAGGTCCCGAGGGGAAATGGGGTCCGTCCCGACGGAAGGAGAAGTAGTGGTCACGTCAGTGATGCTCCTAGCAGAAAACGACCGGTGGGGAACCGGCCTGCGCGACATGGGGCAGAGTCCCCCACGAAGTAAGTATCCAACGCCCATGAGTTAAGGAAAAGCGACGAATAGTGAAGGATGATGTTAAGCGGAAGTGAATCGACGATGAATCGTGAAAGGGGTCACCATGCTGGAGGTCAGGAGGCTGCGCCTTTTACGGGAATTGAGCATCCGCGGCACGGTATCCGGGGTCGCCGCGGCGCTGAATTACAGTCCGTCGGCTGTCTCACAACAGTTGTCCCTGCTCGAGAAGGAAGCCGGGGTGGCACTCCTGCGCCGTAGCGGTCGGATGTTGGCCCTCACCCCGCAGGCGCAGGTCCTGGTTGCACACACCACCGAGTTGCTCGCGGCGCTGGAACGCGCCGAAGCCGCCCTGTCCAGCACCCTGCCGGCGATCTCGGGGACCGTGCGGCTGGCCATGTTCCAAAGTGCCGTACTGGCCCTGATGCCAGCCGCACTGGAGGCCTTGCGCACCGACCATCCGGGAATTCGCGTGGAAATGACCCAACACGAACCGGAAACGGCACTGCATGAGACCTGGGCCCGCGATTTCGACCTGGTGGTCGCCGAACAGTATCCGGGCCATGCGGCCACCCACTACCACGGGCTGGACCGGCAACCGCTGGCACTGGACTCCATCCGGTTGGGGGTGGCGGCCGAGGCGACCGGCCCCTCGGCGGTCGATGCCCTGGAGCAGGCCGCCACCCTGCCCTGGGTCATGGAACCGCGCGGCACCGCCTCGCGGCACTGGGCCGAGCAGCTTTGCCGGACCGCGGGCTTCGAACCGGATGTCAGATACGAATCGGCCGATCTGCAGGCACATATCGCCCTCGTGGAGTCCGGGCAGGCGGTGGCCCTGCTACCTGATCTGGTCTGGGCCCACCGTGAACCGCGGCTGCGACGCCTCGAAGTCCCCTCACGCCCCTGGCGGACGACCTTCACCGCCGCCCGGGAATCCAGCACCCAGAACCCGGCCATCGCCGCGGTCCGCAAAGCCCTGGAGGACCAGGCGGACTCCTTGGCCCGGAACACCCCCCATGTGGTCACGGAAAGATAACACCCCCGTGACGCCAATCACACAGATCATTGACAATGCCCTACTCTGAGAAGCACACACTCGCATCGCCCGGTGGTTGACAAAGGTTGACAGCTGGCCGGACGTACCTTTCCGGGGACTCCTCGGACGCACATTCCACCTTCCAGCCAAACGAGGAACACCATGTCTGAACAAGCATTCCAGCTTGTGGCCATCGTCATATATCTCGCCGCAATGCTCGGGATCGGCTACTACGCCTACCGCCAAACCTCCGACCTCGACGACTACATGCTCGCGGGCCGCGGACTCCGCCCCGGGGTCGCCGCACTCTCCGCCGGCGCCTCCGACATGTCCGGCTGGCTGCTGCTGGGCCTTCCCGGTGCCATCTACGCCTCCGGGCTGATCGAAGCCTGGATCGCCATCGGCCTGACCGTCGGCGCCTGGTTGAACTGGAAGTTCGTCGCCCCGCGCCTGCGCTCCTACACGGAGATCTCGCAGAACGCGATCACGATTCCCAGCTTCTTCGAGAAGCGGCTCAAGGATAATTCGCACGTGCTGCGCATCGCCGCCTCGGCGATCATCCTGGTCTTCTTCACCTTCTATGTCTCCTCCGGCATGGTCGCCGCAGGCAAGTTCTTCGAGAGCTCCTTCGGCTGGAACTACACCATCGGCATGGTCACCGTGGCCGTGATCACCCTGGGCTACACGCTCTTCGGCGGCTTCATCGGCGCTACCCTGACCGATGTCGCCCAGGGACTGCTGATGTTCGTTGCCCTGATCACCGTGCCGATCGTGGGCGTGATCGCCACCGGCGGCATCGGTGCCACGGTCGACGGCATCAAGGCGGCCCAGCCCGGCGCACTGAACCTCTTCGATGGATTCGGTGTGGAGCCGACCGGGCTCTGGCTGCTGGGCATCATTTCCGCCGCGGCCTGGGGCCTGGGCTACTTCGGCCAGCCGCACATCATCGTCCGGTTCATGGCACTGCGGAGCCCCGCCGACGCCAAGGCCGGCCGCCGGATCGGCGTCAGCTGGATGGCCATCTCGGCCCTCGGCGCCGTGGCCACCGCCCTGGTCGGCATCGCCTACTTCGCCGACGACCCGGCCAAGGAAATCACCGACCCGGAGACGGTCTTCCTGCTGTTGAGCCAGATCTTCTTCCACCCCTTCCTCGCCGGCCTGGTGCTGGCGGCGGTGCTGGCGGCGGTCATGTCCACGATCTCCTCGCAGCTCATCGTCTCCTCCTCCGCCTTGGTGGAGGACCTCTACAACATCGTCGGCCGGGAATCGACGCCCAAGAAGCAGGTCGCACTGGGCCGGGCCGGCGTGCTGGTGATCGCCGTGATCGCCTTCCTCATCGCCCTGGACCGCGAGGCCAGCGTGCTGGATCTGGTGGCCTTCGCCTGGGCCGGCTTCGGCGCGGCCTTCGGCCCGCTGGTGCTGCTGAGCCTGTACTGGCGCAAGCTGACGAGCACCGGCGCCTTGAGCGGCATGATCGTCGCCGCGGCCACCGTGTTCATCTGGGGCAAGACCCCCGTGTTGACGGAGAACCTGTACGAGATCATCCCGGCGTTCATCCTCAACGTCGTCGTTGCCGTCGTCGTCTCGAAGATGACGGCGAAGCCCAACGAACTCATCGACGAGGAGTTCTCCGCCATGGAGGGCCAGGTGGCAGCAAAGCCCCGCCAGGCCTCCACCAAGTAGAAGCAGGCGACCGCCGACGGCGGCATGCCACCAGCGTCCCGGATTCCGGGATGCCGGTGGCATGCCGCCGTCGTCTTTCCCGAGGGGGTGGACGGCTCGTGGCGGACCTCACGGACGCGATGTGACGACAAATCTGGTCCAGAGCGATTTTTGTCAATTCTTGCTGCTAATATTTCGATACGTACCCCGGAGACAGCATGTCCCCGGGGCAAACCGCCCACGCCACGTGGGAACGTAAAGGAGGAATATCGTGCTGCATTTCCTGGCTTTTCTACTTCTTGGACTGATTGCCGGTGCCATCGCGAAGGCGATCCTGCCCGGTAGGCAGGGAGGCGGCTGGATCGCCACCCTCATCCTCGGCGTCATCGGCGCCATGCTGGGTGGTTGGATCGGCGGCGAGTTGTTCAACGCTAATACAGGCCAATTCTTCAGCATCGTTTCCTGGATCTGGGCCATCATCGGTTCGTTGATCGTTCTGGTCATCTGGGGCTTCATCACAGGGCGCCGCAAGGCCTAGGCCATAGCGGCAACACCGACGAAGGTGGCCATCCCGCACGGGGTGGCCACCTCACGCGTTAACGCCCCTTTTCATGGCCCCTGTTTGTCCGGTGGTTCGCGGCTAAGCTGAAACCATGGCCTGGAACCGCACGCAAGAGCATGTGCTCGCCCTGGCGCCGGACGATGTCTGGCGCATCATCTCCGATCCCGCCCGCCTGCCCGACTGGAACCCCGCGGTCAGGTCCCTGGTCCCCGCCCACGACGGCGCCCTGGTTCCGGGCAGCCGGCTGGCCTTCACCCCGAATCCCCCGTTGCTGGGCGCGGTGCATTCGCGGACGGCACCGGATGCGGTGGTCACACGCAACCAGGCGGGGGTCTCCTTTGCCTGGCGCCAGCCGCAGCCCGGTGGTGGCCTGCTGGTGCATTGGGAGATCGCCGAGCATCCAGCCGGGACCCTGCTGACCCAACGGGTCGCCATCGAAGGCCACGGGTCCTGGCTGTTCACCGAGTCGAACGCCAAGCCGCTGGCCTCGCACTTCGCGGAGAATTGTGCCCGGCTCTACCGATTGGCCGGCGGAACCCCGGATCCGTCCCACCGGATCGTCATTGCCGGCGGCAGCGGCTTCCTCGGCATCCGGTTGGCCGCAGATCTCCTCTGCCACGGCCTGGACCCCGTGATCCTCACGCGGAGTCCCGACCCCGTCTCTCCGTTCCGCCAAGTCCGTTGGGATGGGCACAGCCAGGGCGCCTGGACCACCGAACTGGACCCTGCCGAGGGCAGCGTCAGCCTGGTCAACCTGGCCGGACGGCTGGTGGATGCCCGCCCCACGGCAGAGAACATCGCCGAACTGCGCGACTCGCGGGTCGATGCCACCCGCGCACTCGTCCAGGCCAGCCGGAAACACGAGGTCCCGCTGGACCACTGGGTCCAGGCCAGCACGACCGCCATCTACTCCGATGCCGGTGATGAACGGCTCACCGAGGACTCCCCCTTGCCCGAGGCCACGGCCGCCCTGCCGCAGATGACCGGTGTCGCCCGGCCCTGGGAGGAGGCACTGAACGGCGCCCGGGCCCTCCGGTCCACCATCCTGCGCACCGGCGTCGTCCTGGAACAGGAGAGTCCTGCCTTCGACCGGTTGTCCCTGCTCGCCCGCACCGGACTGGGCGGCCCGGTCGGCTCGGGCGTCCAATGGGTCAGCTGGATCCATCTGACCGATTGGCTGCGCATCGTGCGGGCCGGCCTCGGACTGGAGCCCGGGATCGATCTGGATGAAGGGGTCGTGATCGCCGCTTCCCCGGCTCCGGTCCGCAATGCCGGGTTCATGGCGGCACTGAGATCCGTGCTGGCGCCGGGCCCGTTGAAACGTTTCTCACTGGCCACCCCGGAACCGATGCTCAAACTCGGCGCGGCCGCCCTCCGCACCGACCCCGCCCTGGGTCTGACCGGACGGCATGCGACGTCGAACCGGCTGCCCCGGGCCGGGTTCGCCTTCACCTATCCCGAACTCGATGGCGCACTCGCGGCCATCACCGGTTAGTCCGCCATGCTCCGCTACGCGTACATGGACTCACCGATCGGTCGGATCCGGCTCTCCGCCACCGGGAAGGGGTTGGCCGGCGTCCACATGGAAGACCATGCCCACCAGCCCGCGGGGCCGCCGGAAGGCACCGAGGTCTCCGATTCCGCGCCCTGCCCGATCATCGGGCAGGGCATCGACGAACTCGGCGAATACTTCGCCGGCACCCGAACCCGTTTCGACGTGACCCTGGATCCCTCCGGCACCGACTTCCAGCAGCGGGTCTGGGCCCTGCTGCGCACCATCGACCATGGGACGACGCGCAGCTACGGGGATCTGGCCGCCGCACTCGGTGACCCTCATTTGTCCCGCGCCGTCGGTACCGCCAACGGACGTAACCCGCTGTCGATCATCGTCCCCTGTCATCGCGTCATCGGCGCCGATGGGTCGATGACCGGCTATGGCGGAGGGGTCGACCGCAAACTCTTCCTGCTCCGGCTCGAGGGCGTCCTGCCGTCGGCCGAGGACCAGCCCCCGTTGTTCTGACGCCCGAGGAGGCACCATGCGTACCGTCGCCATTGTCTACTACGGCCGCCACGGCCCCAGCCGCGCCTATGCCCAGGCACTGGAGAATGCCCTGCGCGGTGCGGGGAACCTGGCCGAACAGATCCAGGTGCGTGACGCCGCGGCCAACGACGTCGTCTTCTACGACGGGCTGGTCCTGGTCGGGCCGCCACTCTTCGGCCGCCTGCATGGCCTGGCCCTGGCCCGCGCGCTCGCCCCCGAACGCCGTAGCGCCGTCGTGGTCCTCGGCGGAAACCGGCCGGCGGAACACTACCGGAAGCTGTTCCGTCCGGCCGAGCGCCCCAGCATCTCCTTCTTCCAGGAGCAATCCCACCAGGACACCTCGGTGGTCTTTTCCACGGTGGCCCCGGTGGTGGACTGGGCCAGGAAGCTCTAGGAACGGCCACGGCCTACCGTGGAGTCACCAGTTCCCCCGAAATCAAGGAGACCACCGATGACCAACACCGATCCTCCCGGAACCACGCAGGAACTGGACCTGCGGGAACTGGATGCCCCCGAGCGCCACCGGCACGTCCTGGAACGGTATGCGCAGCTGCCGGTCGAGGCGTCCCTTCTTCTGGTCGACGACCGCGACCCGCACGACCTGCGCCACGAGTTCGAGTCCGAACACCCGGGCAGCCACGAGTGGGAGCAGCTGGCCTCCGGCCCCGGACGGTGGCGTATCCGCCTCACGAAAATGGCCAGCACCCCGCTGCCTCGGTTGCTACTCGACACCCGGGCCGTGGCCGGGCGAACGGGCGAACCCGGGGTCTCGGGAGCGGTGTGGAACATTCCGGCCCGCGAACGCGACCTCGACTCGAACATCATCTCCCTGGAGCCTGGAGGCTCCATCGACGCCTACGCCGGCCCCGAACTCGATGTACTCATCCACGTCCTGGGCGGCGAGGGCACCCTGGGCACCGAACGCGGGGACGTCCCGCTCTCCCCCGGGTCGCTGGTCTGGTTGCCCCGCCGGTCCCGGCGGTCATTCGCGGCCGGGCCGGGCGGGCTGCGCTACCTCACGGTGCATCAGCGCCGGCAGTCACTGGTGCTGCGGACCACGCGTCCCGACGCCCCGGCCTGACCCCTCCTCAGGGTGCCGGTGCGGCCGCGGCCCGCCCGCCGGCCCGGAGCTGCACCAACGTCAGATCCACCAGCGGAGTGTCCACCTCCACGGCGCGGGCCCGCACCTGGAGGTCCCCCAGGATGTGTTCGGCCTCCGTGGCGTGTCCGGAGACCACATCACGGTAGAGCGAGGAAACGAACGCCGAACCGGGATCGGTGAGCAGACCGACGGCCTGGTCGTGGCTGGCCGTCTGCGTGCGATGCCCGGCCGCCGCGGCGACGGCCTCGGTTTCGGCGATCGCGGCATCGATATGGGCCCGCCCCCCGGCGGCGAGGATGTTGCCGACACTGTTGCGGAACAGGCAGGTGACGACCCCGGCGGCGGCAATGAACACCCACTTGTCCCAGAGCGCCTGCAGCACGTCGTTCGTTTCGAAGAGCTCCAGCCCGGGGACCCGCAGCGTGTCGGAGATCCGTGCAGGCACGGCACTGCCGTCGAAGGTGCCGATGGTCATGGTGGCCAGGTCCGTCATTTGCCGCACGGAACCCTCCTCGCCCAATGCGGCAATGATCTTCACCAACCCGCCCAGCGGGATTCCGGCCGGCAGGGACCGGATCAGGTCGATATGGCGCATCCCGTTGAGGAAGGGGACGACGGTGGTCCCGGTGCCGATGAACGGGGCCGCGTCGTCCAGGGCGGCGTCGAGGCCGGTGGCCTTCACGGCCAGCAGGACCAGATCGAATTCCCCGGCGGACTGACCGGCCGTGATGACCTGGACGGGCAGGACCCGGTCACCGTCCGGGGCCATGAACCGCAGCCCCCCGCGGCGGAGTTCTTCGGCCCGGGCGGCCCGGACCAGATAGGTGACGTCACGGCCTGCTTCCAGCAGTCGTGCACCAAAAGCACCACCGGTGGCCCCGGCGCCTACGATCAGTATCCTCATATCGACAGTATCCCCCACCCCCATGCCAGAATGTCCGAATGGACTTGAGTTACTTCTGGACCGGCTGGGAGCCGGTCATACATACCCTGCTCATCGGCATCGTCGGCTATCTCGTGCTGGTGATCCTGCTCCGGGGGACCGGGCCGCGCACCATGGCGAAAATGACGCCGTTGGACTTCGTCATCGCCGTCACCCTGGGGTCCACCTTCGGCCGCACCGTCACGGCGGTCGATGTCAGTCTCGCCCAGGCGGTGGCAGCACTGGTGCTGCTCGTCGGGGTGCAGTGGGCCCTGGCAGGTCTCCGGGCGCGCTGGAACGTCAT
This sequence comes from Arthrobacter sp. AOP36-A1-22, assembly GCF_052377615.1. Classification (NCBI taxonomy): domain Bacteria; kingdom Bacillati; phylum Actinomycetota; class Actinomycetes; order Micrococcales; family Micrococcaceae; genus Arthrobacter; species Arthrobacter sp. AOP36-A1-22. The sequence continues at coordinate 180,894 of NZ_JBQSWX010000002.1, read as the reverse complement.
GCGCCGTGTCCTGGACTCACCCCCGGTGCTGCTCTACTACAACGAGGAACTGCAGCACCGGGCGTTGCGCCGCCACCGGTTGACGGAAGCCGATGTGCACACCGCTGCCCGGCAATCGGGGCAGGGGTCCCTGGCGGACGTCCAGGCAGTGGTCCTGCAACAGGACGGCTCGCTGGGAGTCATCACCCGTTCCGCGATGGGCGACGGCTCCAGCATCCTGCCCTACGCCGAGCGCGAGGGTGAAGGCCACTAACCCGGGAAAGACAAAAAGGGCTTCCCGATTCCAATGAACCGGGAAGCCCTTTTCCTGTGGTGGAGGTAAGGGGATTCGAACCCCTGACCTTCTGCATGCCATGCAGACGCGCTACCAACTGCGCCATACCCCCGCAGGTCGTCCCCACCGTCGGCTTCCGACGTCCGGGACGATTCAATAATCTACAGCACCGGCCCCGTGATGCGCCAATCGGGGCCTCCCACGCGGGAGCGCCACCGGCAGGAGCACCCCTCCCCTTCACAAGCCCGCGCTGCGGCAGCAGGATGGGTGGAGGACACCACCGTGTCCGTTCCCCCGGACGAAGGGCACCACCATGAGCATCGGAATGACCCCCTACTTGAGCTTCGGCGGCAATGCCCGTGAAGCCATGGAATTCTACAAATCAGTTTTCGGCGGCGAGCTGAGCGTGCTGACCTTCGCCGAGGGCATGGGCGAAAAGGATCCGGAACAGAGCCAAAAAGTCATGCACTCCTCGTTGTTCCTCGAACGGGGCATCCACCTGATGGCCAGTGATCCGGGCCCGGGATGCGATCCCACCCCGAACGGGACCATCTCGCTGAGTTCGGACGGGTCCGAGGGCGGCGACGGGGACACCCTGCGCGGCTGGTGGGACCGGCTCGCCGCCGACGCCACCATCACCATGGCACTGGAAGAAGCCCCCTGGGGCGATTCCTTCGGACAACTGACCGATGGGTTCGGCATCAACTGGATGTTCAACATCACGGCCGCCCACGGCTAGGCCCCGGGCCGCCTTCCGGCCCCGGAGGGTGCTGGCTGTTCCGGAGGGGACCAGGACCAGTAGGCTGAAAACGGTGGACCAGGCCACCTCGTCCAGGTGCTTCGCCTGCCGTGGCAGCCCCACGGCCCGCGTCCCGACCATCTCTCAAGAAAGCCGCCATGCGCACAGAATCCCGGGACCGCACGAACCCTGCCCCGAAATCGCCCAAACTGGTCTACGCGGTCAGTGCCATCGCAGCGGTCGGGGGTTTCCTCTTCGGCTACGACACCGGGGTGATCTCCGGGGCCCTGCTGTTCATCAACGACGACTTCTCCCTGACACCGCTCACCGAAGGCGTGGTCGTCAGTTCCATCCTCGTCGGGGCGATCATCGGCGCCGTGGGATGCGGGCCCCTCGCGGACCGTCATGGACGGAAGAACACCATCATCGCCGCGGCAACCGTCTTCACGATTGGTGCACTGTTGGCGGCCTTCGCCCCCACGGCGGAACTACTGGTCGTCGCCCGCCTGGTCCTGGGTCTGGCGGTCGGGGCCGCGTCGGTGCTGGTTCCGCTCTTCATCGCCGAAGCAGCACCCCCGGCGATCCGCGGTCGGCTGGTTTCGGCCAACCAGCTGCTCATCACCATCGGCATCCTGGCTGCCTACCTGACCAACGCACTGTTCGCCTACGACGGCGGATGGCGGTGGATGTTCGGTCTGGGCGTGATTCCGGCGATCGTGTTGGGCGTGGGGATGCTCTTCCTGCCGGAGACCCCCCGGTGGCTCTTCGAGAAGGGGCGGACCGAGGAGGCCCGCACCGTATTGGGCCGGCTCCGGGACCCGCAGACGGCCGATACCGAGTTCCAGGAGATCCACCGGTCCCTGCATGAGGACCTCGAACCCAAGTCCACACTGCGCGACCTCACCACTCCGTGGGTCCGGCCGGCGCTGATCGCCGGCATAGGCGTGTCCATCTTCGGCCAGGCCAGCGGCATCAACAGCGTCATCTACTACGCCCCGACGATCTTCAACTCCACCGGGCTCGGAGCCTCCACCGCCATCCTGGGCACCGTGGGCATCGGGGCCGTGAACGTCGTCATGACCATCGTCGGCATGTCCCTGGTGGACAGGATCGGGCGTCGCATCCTGCTGATGACCGGATTCGCCGTCATGAGCATCACGCTCCTCGTCCTCGGCTTCGTGCTCCACGGCGACAGCCTGGACCCCTCGGCCGGGTGGATCGCCATGGTGTGTCTGGCCGTCTACATCGCCGCCTTCGGCGCCAGCGTCGGCATCGTCGTCTTCGTGCTGCCCTCCGAGGTCTACCCGCAGCGGATCCGCGGCTCGGCCATGAGCGCCACCCTGATGTGCAACTGGGGCATGAACTTCGTGGTGTCGCTGACCTTCCTGTCCCTGTTCGACGCGCTCGGCAAGTCGTGGACCTTCTGGCTCTATGCCCTCATCTGTGCGCTGGGCTGGCTCTTCGCCGTCAAGCTCGTTCCCGAGACCAAGGGACGCAGCCTGGAGGAGATCGAGTCCTGGTCACGGGCGCGGGCGAACTGATGCCCCCTGGGGTCTAGTTGGCCCCGGCGGCCGGGATTTGCGCCGCGGCCGCGTCGGCGGCCGCCCGGACCTTGAAGACCCGGGCGGTCAGCAGTGCCAGGCACAGACCCAGCAGGGCCAGGCCCGCCCCCAGGAAGGCCGGGGCCTGGTAGCCGAAGCCGAGTTTGATCACCACGGCACCCAGGGCCGCACCGAGGGCGTTGGCGACATTCAGCGCCGAGTGGTTCAACGAGGCCGCCAACGATTGGGCCTTCGGCGCCGAATCCATGAGCAGGGCCTGCAGGCTCGGCACCAGGATGGAGCCGGTACCGCCGAGGATGAAGACCAGGATCAGGGCGGGCACCGGGTAGGGCGAGAGGACCCCGAAGGCGCTCATGAACACGACCATGGCCGAGGTGGCGATGTAGATGCTGCCATGGACCGACCAGTCGGCCAGCCTCCCACCCAGCAGGTTCCCCAGGACCATCCCGATCCCGTAGAGGCTCAGGACCAGCGGGACGGCCCCTTTTTCCAGACCGGTGACATCGGTCAGGGTCGGTGAGATGTAGGAGTAGACGGCGAAGAAGCCCCCGAAGCCGACGATGCCGGTGGCCATCGCCAACCAGACCCGTCCGCTGCGCAACGCGGACAGTTCCCGGCGGATGCTCGCCCCCTCATGGATCGGGTTGTAGGGGACCCAGAGGCGGATGCAGATCAACGTCAGGACACCGACCAGGGCCACCGAGGCGAACATCCACCGCCACCCCAGCTGCTGACCCAGCCAGGTCACCGCGGGCACCCCGAGGACGTTGGCCACCGACAGGCCCATCATGACCCAGGCGATCGCCCGGCCACGCATGGTGGCGGGGACCAGGTTCCCGGCGAGGATGGCGGCGAGTCCGAAGTAGGCCCCGTGGGGCAGCCCGGAGAGGAAGCGGGTCACCAGCATCGAATCGTAGGTCGGGGCCAGGAACGAGGAGAAGTTGGCGAGGGTGAAGAACACCATCAGCCAGGACACCATCGTCTTATGCGCCACCCGGGCCCCCAGGGCGGTCAGCAGCGGGGCCCCGACCACGACGCCGAGGGCGTAGGCGGAAATCATCAGCCCCATGTCGGCGTTGCCGACACCGAGGTCCGTTGCCCCCTCCTGGAGCAGGCCCATGATGGCGAACTCGGTGGTGCCGATGCCGAATCCGCCCAACGCCAGCGAGACCATGGCAATGAACAGGGGACGCCCGGTAAGCATGGTGTTATGTGGCGGGTGGGTCATGCGGCGGTTCCTACCTTCGGGGTTCTGCGGTGGAGGGTGACCGGCCAGGTGCCTCTTTGCCGTCCGTGGCGCGTATCGACCACAACAGTCTATGGACCCCGTTCCATTCCCGCACCATCGACGACGCGGAGCCCCGCCCCGGGGCTCAGAGGTCGGCCAGTTCCACCCCGGTGTCGGCCAGCCGCTCCTCAGCCACCGTGCGGCCCACTATGGAACGCAGGGTGTCGTTGACATCCCAGATGTTCACGTTCATGGCCGCCGTAACGACGCCTTCCTCGAGCCAGAAGGCAATGAACTCCCCCGAGTCCAGGCTCCCCCGGACGACGGCCTGGGCACCGGGCCCGGCATGCCCGACGTATTCCATGCCCAGATCGAACTGGTCGGTGAAGAAGTAGGGCAGCCAGTCGTAGCGGTCCGCATGCTTCAGGATGGTCTTGGCCGCGAGTTCACCTTGCCGGATGGCGTTGTCCCAGTGCTCGACCCGCAGCCGGCCCAATTTGGTGTTCACCGCGTTGGCGAGGTCCCCGGCGGCGAGGATATCGGGATCGCTGGTGCGCAACGACGCGTCCACCAGCACCCCGTTGTCGGTTTCGAGCCCGGCGGCCTCCGCCAGGGAGGTGGCCGGGACGGCGCCGATGGCAATGAGCACGACGTCGGCCGGCACCTCGCCGTCCGAGGTGTCCAGGCCGGCGGCCCGTCCGTCCCGTTCGATGATGCCCTTCACCTGGGTGCCCAGGCGCAGCTGGACCCCGTTGCTGCGGTGCACCTCCGCGAAGTGTGCGCCGATCTTTTCGCCCATGACGTTTTCCAGCGGCGTGTTGTTCGGGGCGACCACGGTCACTTCCATCCCGGCCTGCCGGGCGCTGGCGGCGACTTCGAGGCCGATCCAGCCGGCCCCGACGACGGCGAGGCGCCCTCCGGCGGCCAGGGCGTCCTTGAGAATCTGCGCATCGCCCAGCCGGCGCAACATCATCACCCCGGGCAGATCGGTCCCGGGCAGGTCGAGGTGACGCGAATCGGCGCCGGTGGCCAACAGCAACTGGCCATAGGGGAACTCATCCCCCGAATCCAGCCGCACCACATGACGTTGACGGTCGATCTCGGAGGCGTGCCCACCGAGCACCAGGTTCACCTCGTGCGCGGCGTACCATTCGGCGTCGTGCTCGACGCCTGCCTCGGCGTCCTGCTTGCCCTGGAGGAACTCCTTGGACAGCGGGGGACGCTCATAGGGCGGGGTCGCCTCATCGGCGATCAGGGTGATGCTCCCGGAGTACCCCTGCTCGCGCAGGGTCTGGGCGGCATGCGATGCCGCGAGTCCCCCACCGATGATGACCGTACCGTCCGATGTTGCCATGATGACCTCCCGGCTGATGCTGCTTTTCCCCGGTATGGGGACTCCTTCCTTCAACGTAGGCCCGTCCCCGCCGGGGTGCAAGCACCGGTGGGATCAGGCCGGCTCGTGCGGGTACCCCAGCGCCCGGTGCTGGAATTCGAGGATCGCCGGGTTGGCGACCGCACCGTCCCGGATCTCGATGGCCCGGGTGACGGTTTCGCTGTTTCCCCAGGCGTCCGGACCGCCCATGACCAGGGGCAGGAACGGCAGAAGTGCCTCGCTGATCTCCCAGCTGGCCGAGTTCCAGAGATAGGACGGGCTGTGGTCCACCGCGTAGTAGTCGATGTTCTTTCCAACGGTGAACATCGGCTCCGCGAAGGTGGTGGGACGGGCCCAGTCGAAGCCCATTCCCGCGTCGCAGGAGACGTCGATGATCAGGCTGCCCGGTTCGAACGCCCCCAGGTCCTCCGTGCGCAGATACAGCAACGGGTCGTTGGGGTCCTGCAAGGTGCAGTTCACCACGATGTCGCTTTCGGCCAGGAACGGTGCCAGCGGGACCCGCCCCCGGTCATCGGTGATGACCTCGGAGAGGTAGGGGCCGCCGTCGTGGTCGAATTGGATCATCTGTGCGGCGTGGATCGGCGCCGCCACCGAGGCGACCTTGCGGTTGGTGAGCACCCGGATGTCGCTCACCCCGTGGGCCTTCAGCGCGGTGACCGCACCCCGGGCGGTGGCCCCGAAACCGATGACGACGGCGGTGAGCCGGCGCCCGTAGTCCCCGGTGACCCCGGTCAGGGCCATCGAATGGATGACCGAGCTGTAGCCGGCGAGCTCGTTGTTCTTATGGAAGACATGCAGGGAGAACCCGCCGTCACCGGCCCAGTGGTTCATGGCTTCGAAGGCGATCAGCGTCAGCTTCTTGTCGATGGCCAGCTGGGTCATTTCGCGGTCCTGGACGCAATGCGGCCACCCCCAGAGCGTCTGGCCTTCGTGCAGGTCCTCGAGGTCCCGGGCCTGCGGTTTGGCCAGCAGGACCGTATCGGCGGCATCGATGACAGCGGTACGGTTCGATACCCCGCGAACCAGGGTGGTCAGATCGGCGTCGGAATATCCGAACCTCTCCCCGTAGCCCTCCTCCAGAACCATGCGGGCCCGCAATGCCGGATCGATGCGTTCCAGGTGCGCGGGGTGGATGGGGACGCGATGCTCGTCGACTTTTCGCGATATGCCCAGTACGCCCAGAACGGGTTCCTTCTCAGTTGCCATGGTCCACATCCCTTATCGGGGCGCCGCCCTGGCGCCATTGGCCTTAGGCTACACCGCAGCCGGGCCCACGGTCCCCGGTCCTAGACTGGCACCATGGGGAAGCCAACATGACCGTGGTCATCGCGTTCATCGCCAACATCCTGGTGGCGATCGCGAAGTCGGTGGCTGCCGTGGTGACCGGCTCGGCCTCCATGGTCGCGGAGGCCGCCCACTCCTGGGCCGATGCGGGAAACGAGATCTTCCTGCTCATCGCCGACCGGCGTTCGGCCCGCCCGAAGGACTCAAGGCACCCGCTGGGTTTCGGGCGGGAAGCCTACGTCTGGTCGATGTTCGCCGCCGTGGGGATCTTCACCGCCGGCGCCGTCTTCTCGATCATGCACGGGCTCCAGGAACTCAGCAACCCGGCCCCCGTGGAGTCCCCCGGGATCGCCTTCCTCATCCTGGGGCTGGCCTTCCTGATCGAGGGCACCTCCTTCACCCAGGCCGTGGTGCAGGCCCGGCGCAAGGCCCAAGCGCAGGGCACCTCGACGTTCGAGCTGGTGCTGCGGACCTCCAATACGACCCTGCGGGCCGTGGTGGCGGAGGACTTCGCCGCCCTGATCGGTCTCCTCGCCGCCGGCACCGGCATCTACCTCCACCAGGTCACCGGCGATGCCCGATGGGATGCGGCCGGCTCGATCGTCATCGGCGTGCTGCTGGCCGTCGTGGCGTTGGTGCTCATCGACAGGATCCGGTTGTTCCTGATCGGCGCCAGTTCCACCCCGGAAATCCGGGCGCGGGTCGGCCGGGCCCTGCAGCGGCATCGGGAAATCGAGCGGGTCACCTACCTGCATCTGGAATACATCGGACCGGACCGGCTTTTTCTGGTCGCCGAAGTGGATCTGGTGGGAAACGATCCGGAGGAGGACGTGGCCCGGCAGATGCGCCGGCTCGAACGTGAGCTCGAAGCCCATGAAGGCATCGAAACAGCCGTGTTGTCGCTCTCGGTCAGCGACGAGGCGTCACTGGAGTTCTAGGCCTCACGCCAGCGGGTGATTCCACCGGTCCACGCCGGGAATCCGGCACCATCTACCGAGGCGATGTTCAGTGCTGCGGCCATCGCCGGCCCCTGGTCCTCCAGGTGTTTGCGTCCGGCCCGGGCCATCGCCGAGAGCAGGCGTGTCTGGGCCGGATCGGTGGACAGCCCGGGGGCCTCCTGCCCTCCTTCGGGGGCCGGGGCGATGGCGTCCCGGCGGGGCGGCTCCTGCAGGCTTTCGACCACGGCCTGGAACAGCGGGGACGCCAGCCCCGCCTTCTCGGCGGCCCGTTCAACGGAGATGGCTGACATCCCCCCGACCACCAGGTCCCGTGCGGTGTCCCGGGCGGCCGCCAGGAGGTCCGCTCCCATCCGCCGGGCCATTTCCGGGGCGCTCATCCGCGCATCCTCGCCGACTTCGTCTTCCACCACCGCAGCGGTTCCCGCGGCGGCAGGAGTCTGGGCAGCGGCGGAGGTCACCGCATCGGGAACGGCACCGGTGGTCGCGTCGATGGCCTGGCGTCCGGCCGCCTTGCGGTCGGTGTGCCGCAGGCCGATCATCGCCGTGGAGACCGGCGAAACGACGGTCTGCGTGTAGTAGCGGGCCTCGATGGCGGTGGCTGTCTCCACGTCGACCTGTGCCCCTTCCACGGCGGCGGCGAGGATGGCGCGTGGCGCCGGGTTGTGCAGCGCGTCCGGGCGGCCGCGCAGTCGGGCGGGCAGGAACTGCAGGATCTCGGTCAACGCGTTCCGGCCGGGTCCGGTGGGAACCTGCGGTGCCCCGTCGGGAAAGACGTAGCCCTCGGCGTCCCAGGGCTGGCGCGCCACGGGATGCTCCCGGATCCACCGTCGTGCTGCCGGCAGCAGGTGTTCCTCGGTCTCGAGCGACTCGTCGATGATGCCCAGTTGGAGCCCGTCCCGGGCGCCCACGATGGTTCCGCTGAGCAGCAGTTCGTCCAGGGCGCGTTCGATGCCGAGCAGCCGGGTGGTGCGCAGGACGCCTCCGGCGCCCGGGCAGATCCCGAAATCGACTTCGGGCAGACCGAACCTGTTGCCGGGGGCGTCCACGGCGATGCGGTGGTGGGTGGCCAAGGCCAGCCCCAGGCCGCCGCCGATGGCCGCCCCGTTCAGTGCGGCCACGACGGGGACCCCGGTCGTTTCCAGGCGGCGCAGCAACCGGCCCCACCCCCGGGCCAGCTCATCCACCGTCCGGGCATCCGCGGCGGTCGCCGCGGCCATCGCCTCCAGATCGGCGCTGGCGCAGAAACTGCTCTTCGCCGAGGTGAGGATGATTCCGGCGACGGAGGCGGGGTCCGCGGCCCGGCGTTCGTCGAGGGCATCCAGCCGTCGGGTCATCGAGGCGATGAAGGCAGCATCGAGCAGGTTCACCGTCCGTCCGGGGGCATCGAGGATCCAGGTGAGGATCCCGGCGTCGTCCTCCTGCTCGCGAATGGCCTCTTGCTCTTCCATGTCCATCCTCCGGTTCAGCTGCGTTCGATCAGGGTGGCGACGCCCATGCCGCCGCCGATGCACAACGTGACCACCGCACGGCGGAGCCCGGTGCGTTCGAGTTCATCGACCATGGTGCCCAGGATCATCGCCCCCGTGGCACCGAGGGGGTGGCCCATCGCGATGGCGCCACCGTGGACGTTGAGCCGGTCGTCGGCGATGGCGAAGTCACGCTGGTATTTGAGTGCGACGGCGGCGAAGGCCTCGTTGATCTCCCACAGGTCGATGTCCTCGGGGCCCAACCCCGCGGTGGCCAACAGCTTGCGGGTGGCGGGGGTGGGGCCGGTGAGCATGACCGTCGGATCCGCTCCGGAGACCGCGGCTGCGGTGATACGCGCCCGCGGGGTCAGCCCCAGGTCCTCGCCCACGGTTTCGGAGCCGATCAGGACCAGACCGGCCCCGTCGACGATGCCCGAGGAGTTGCCCCCGGTATGGACGTGGTCGATCTCCGGGACCCAATGGTATTTTTCCAGCGCGACGGCATCGAAGCCGCCATCGGTGCCCATCCGGGCGAAGGCGGGACGGATCGAGGCCAGCGTGTCCACGGTGGTCCCGCGGCGCAGATGCTCGTCGTGGTCCAGGACGGCCACCCCGTTCTGGTCCTTCACCGGCACGATCGACCGCTCGAAGTACCCGTGGTCCCACGCCGCGGCAGCCCGTTGCTGTGATCTGGCGGCGAAGGCGTCCACGGTCCTGCGGTCGAAGCCTTCGATCGTGGCGATGAGGTCGGCGCTGATCCCCTGCGGGACGTAGGAGGTGTCGAAGCTGGTGGCCGGGTCGAAGGCCCAGGCCCCGCCGTCGGAGCCGATGGGGACCCTGGACATGGATTCGACGCCGCCGGCGATGACCAGATGTTCCCAGCCGGAGCGGACCTTCGCGGCGGCAAGATTGGCGGCCTCCAGTCCGGAGGCACAAAACCGGTTGAGTTGGAATCCGCCGACGGTGTCCGGAAGTCCGGCGGCGATGGCCGCGATCCGGGCGATGTCGGCCCCCTGGTCGCCGATCGGGGTGACCACCCCGAGGATGAGATCGTCGATGCGTGATTCATCCAGCCCCGGATTGCGTTCACGCAGGGCATCGATCAGACCGGTGACCAGCGAAATCGGTTTGGTCCCGTGCAGGGCCCCCTGGCGACCGCGACCGCGCGGGGTGCGCACGGCGTCATAGATATAGGCTTCGCTGCTCATGCCAGCTCGGCTCCCTTCAGCGCATCCGTCCTGCGTGCAACATCGCACGGTGGTTCCATCGTAGGCGGTTCGGCTCCACGGGGGCAGGGTCGGGTGCTTCACCGGTCGGCGGCAGGGAAACCATGGCCCGGATCTTCTGCGGTGCTGCCTGCGACTTCGCGGGCGAGGCATTATGCCTGGCCGTCCTTCCCACGGGCCAGCCGTGGGCGGCGGCGAACCAGCTGGCAGGAGCCGCAGGTGAACTCATTGGAAGCCCGGGACCCGGTCGGCCGAAGGGCAGAAAAAGAGTCCAGTCGGGGTGACACCCGGCTGGACTCCGCTGTGGTGGAGCTTGGGGGAATCGAACCCCCGACCTTTTCATTGCGAACGAAACGCTCTACCAACTGAGCTAAAGCCCCGCGCGCATGAAATCACACGCTGATACCACTTCCGTCAGCTTAACGCACTCCAAGGGGTCAACACAAAACATGCCGGCCCCGGCTCAGCTATTGCGGCCGCGCGCAGCCACGATCCAGCGGTCGACTATGTCGTAACCGGCCTCCGGACCGGTCCTGCCGTCCTTCCGCCGGACCACCGTCACCGCATCCACGAGATTCGGCACGAGGCACACGTGGTTCGGGATGACCTGCAGGACCTCCCCATGGCCCGGAAGCCGACTTCCCGCCGGGTACTCCACGGTCCCGTGGTGCTCCGATAGTGCCGAGACATGCGCCCGTGGGGCACCCAGGATCCGCCCGAATCCGGTGGCCCAGGCGGGGCGGTCCCCTCCGAGGACCTTCGACCCGGCATCGAGCACCACCTGCCCACCGCCCTCGGGGCGGTCCCGCCGGGAGACGACCGTTGCCGCGACCGTCAACGCGATGTCCCCGACGTCGCAGTGGCCCATTTCCAGCTGCTGGGCATCGTTGAACACATAGACCCCGGGCCTGACCTCGGTGGCCGCGCCGGGCTCCGAGGCATAGGCCGTCGGGGTTGAACCGCCACTGAGCTCCAACCCTTCGAAGCCGGCGGCCCGCAGCGAACCGGCGGCCTGACGCAGAACCCGGGATTCGTCGTCCACGGCGCCCGCGGAGGCGCCGGGGCCATAGCTGTGCCCGGGGAAGGTGAACAAGCCCACGATGCGCAGCCCGGCCTCGCGGGCCGCCACGGCAACGGACGCGGCCTCCTGCGGATCCGCGCCGCTGCGGTGGTGTCCGCTGTCGAGTTCGATCATGATGCCGGCCGTAGCTGCTTCCTCGCCCAGTCGGGAGGCCAGGTTCCGTGCTCCTTCGAGGGAATCGACGCCGACGCGCAACCGGGTCCGTCGGGCCAGTGCCGCCAATCGGGGTGCCATCGGCTCGCCCACCCAGAGCGGATAGGCGATGAACAGGTCCTCCACGCCGGCGTCGGCGAAGACCTCGGCCTCCCCGAGGGTCGCTACGGTGAGTCCGGTTGCTCCGGCGGCCCGCTGCATGGCCGCGATCTGCAGGATCTTATGGGTTTTGGCATGGGGACGCAGTCGCTGTCCCCGTGCGGAAACGGCCCGCCCCAGCGCGTCGATGTTCCGGCGAAGGATATCGAGGTCGATCAGGACCTCGGGGGTCTGCAGCGTCGAGGGGACGACGGCGGGGAGCTTGCTGCCCCTAGCGGCTTCCATCACTGGTGATGCCACCGTCCTGTTTGAGCCCTTCGCGGGTGGCGACATATTGACGCTCGATATAGGCCTCGAGTTCGCTGCGCTCCACGCGCCAGACGCCCCGCCCGCCGACCTTGATGGCGGGGAGCTCGCCGCTACGGACCAGCGAACGAACCTGGGGCATGTTCACGCTCAACTCCTCGGCGACGTCTTCCAGACGCATGAATCTCATATCTCGAAGTTAGCCCGTGTTTGACGTCGTTTCCAGTCATTAGGAGCACGTGGGGACAATCAGGGGTCACGTCACGTAGGCCCGCAGGATTCCCTCTGGGGGAATCTCGCGGGCCATACTCGTAGTGGACTATTGGTTGCGGGGCTTCTTGGGCCGTACCGTTCCGGAAGCGCTGGTGGTGCCGCCGAACCGTCAACCTGACCTTCGAATGCTTGTGGCATTGCCCAGTTCCTCTCATCAATAGACCATTCGCCGGTCAGACCGCGCAACAGTATTGATTTTGATTGATCAATATGACTACTCTTGGATTCCGTTCGCGGAGAACGTTGGTCATTTTGACCGGCATCCGGCCGAGGCCATCCGCAGCACCCCAGCAAAGGAGCACCGGGTGACACCCGAGCGATATCAACTCGACACCACGGATCGCCGCATCCTGGCCGCCATGGACCAGGACCCGCGCATCCCGATCATGATGCTGGCCCAGCGGCTGGGCCTGGCTCGTGGGACCGTACAATCCCGCCTCGAGAAGCTGGCAGCCTCGGGTGCCTTGCGTCCCAACAGCAGTCGCGTCACCCCTGCCGCCCTGGGCCGCGGGGTCTCCGCCTCCGTCTCCGCGGAATTGGACCAGTCCAAGCTGGACGAGGCGATCGCTGCGTTGCGGGACATTCCCGAGGTGCTCGAATGCTTCGCGCCGGCCGGTGACACCGACCTGCTCATCCGGGTCGTGGCCTCGGACCCGGATGACCTGTACCGGGTCAGTGAGGTCATCCGTTTCTGCCCGGGCATCACGCGCACCTCGACGTCGATGTTCCTGCGTGAGGTCATCCCCTACCGCACCACCGGCCTGCTCCACGAACCCTGATCCGTCGAAAGGCAGTGGGTTTCAGGCCCCGGAGCGTTGATGCGCTGCGCGGACCACGCGGTCCACCATGCTCTTGAAGATGACCCCATGGAAGGGCAGAACCCCCAGCCAATAGAGCCGACCCCATAAGCCGCGGGGGAAGAAGATCGCCCGCTGACGGTACATGCTTCCGCCCCCGGGCGCCGGCTCGACCCTCAACTCCAGCCAGGCGCCACCGGGCACCTTCATCTCGGCGCGCAACAGCAGTGACTTCCCGGGCTCGATGGCCTCGACGCGCCACCAATCAACGACGTCATTGAGCATGAGGTTCGTTTGACTCCTGCGCCCACGACGCAGCCCGACACCACCGGCCAGCTTGTCCATCCAGCCACGGACCGACCAGGCCAGGGGCATGGAGTACCAGCCGTTATCGCCACCGATGCCCTCGATGACCTTCCACACCTGCTCGGGGGAAGCGTCGGAGGCCCGTTCCCGGTCGTCGGTGAAAACGGTCCGCCGGGCCCATTCCGGGTCACTCGGCAAGGGTTCGGCCGGCTCCGCCAGTACTTCGGCATTGGCCCAGGACGTCTCCACGGCCCCCGCCTCGATCTTGATCAGAGCCAACTCCACCGACCGCTCATAGCCGGTCAGGCCGCCCTCGGGAGGAGAAATCAGATCATCGATGCGCCGGTCCTTCACCACGCAGTCATGCTGCAACGACTCCACCAGCGGGATGGCCAGTGCGCGGGGAATGGGCGTGACCAGATTGACCCACTGGCCGGCGAGCCACGGGGTGAGCACGGGCAGCGCAATCACCCAGGGTTGGCGCAGACCCGCGACCTTGGCATAACCGCGCATCATCTCCGAATAGGTCGGGGCGTCGGGCCCGCCGATATCGAAGGTTCCGGCGGCCCCTTTGGGCAACTCGGCGGCATTGACCAGATAGTAGAGCGCGTCCCGGACGGCGATGGGTTGGACCCGGTTCCTCACCCAGCGGGGCGCGGGCATGACCGGCAGGACGTCGGTGAGGTGCCTGACCATTTCGAAGCTGGCGGATCCTGAGCCGATCAGTAGTCCGGCTTGCAAGACCACCGTTGGGGTTCCCGAGGTGGAGAGGATCTCACCCACCTCCTTGCGGGAGGCCAGATGGCGGCTGAGCTCACCTTCGGGGTGGAGCCCGGAGAGGTAGACAATCCGCTTCAGACCAGCTTCGCGCGCGGCCTGGGCCACGTTGAGCGCACAGCTACGCTCGATTCGTTCGAAGGAGGCGTCCCCACCCATGGAGTGCACCAGATACATCATGACGTCGACCCCCTCGACCAGCTGCTGCGCGGCCCGGGCGTCCTCGAGGGCCCCTTCGACGACTTCCACCTGATGGGCCCACGGAATATCGCGGAGCTTGGCGGGATTGCGGGTCAGCACCCGCACGGTGTGCCCCCGTTCCAGCAATAGCGGAACCAACCGGCCCCCGACGTATCCGGTGGCTCCGGCCACGGCAATGCGGCTCATCTGCTTCTCCTTCGTCGGTGGTGCTCTTGAAAACTGGTGGTTCAACGAACAGCTGTCACGACCGCGCGACCTCGGCTGCCGGCCCGTGCGTGACCAGTCGTGCCGCCACGACGGCTACCAGGACGAGGGCTGCGGCACTGGCCGCAGTGACGGCCACGGGGGTGGATTCCAGCCCGCCGTCGCTGCGGCCGACGGTGATCCAGACCAATCCCCACGCCAGCGCCACACCGGGTCCCAGCCGACCGCGCGAGTACACCGCGGTTCCCACGCCGATCGCTGCGACCACCAGTAGGACGGCACCGGCGATGACCGGCACCGGAAGCCCGAAACCCGTGAACCCGGAGGAGGCCAGCAAGGCCGAGACGTTGGCCACTGCGGCCACCGACACCCACCCCAGATAGAGGCCAAACGTGCCACCGAGAACAACCCGGTCCAGCAGATTGGACTCCGGGGTGCGCCGCAGGATCACCAGGATGACGCACAGCGTGGCCAAAAGGGCGAAGATCACCACCACGCTGACCCCCAACCATCCCAGTTGGACCACCCCGAGCCACAGGGCGTTGAGCAGGCCGGACGCCGCCGCCCATCCTCGGAGCTTGCGGTGAAGGGCATCATCCCGCCGGGAGGGCAGGAACTGGACCACGGCGTAGAGCAGGAGGCCGAGATAGATGATGCTCCAGATCGAAAAGGCACCCGACCCCGGTGCCAGGATGGTGCCATCCGCTGACAGCCAGCCGTCCGCCACATCCTGCACCGACGTCCCGACCACGGCGCCGCTTCCGAGGAAGGCCCCGGCGATGGCCAAGGCCATGGCGGCAGCCGTCAGCAATGGGGCCAGGGTGCCCGAGCGTGCTGTCGTGGTCGGCATTCTTCGCTCCTGCTTCATCGTCTCCAGAGGAGTCGCACTCGACAAATGGTGATTCATGCACAAGTATGTAGCTAGATTTTCTTATTATCAAGTAAGGCTGGACCCATGGCAGAGAATGAGCAACCCACCTCCCCGGCGAGCCGAATGCACCCGGCATCAGTGCACCTGCGCAGGATCCTGGTGCTCAATGACGTCATGGAATACCGCATGCGGATGCACCTGAAAACAAACGACACCGATTTCCAGGCCATGCAACAACTCATGCAGCTGGGGCCGCTGACACCCTCGAAATTGGCTGGGGCCCTCCACCTGACCACGGCGGCCATCACCAGCGTCATCGACCGGCTGGAAAAAGCGGGCCATGCCGAACGCGTCCCCCACCCCACCGACCGCCGCGGGGTCCTGGTCAAACCCACCGACTCCTCGGTACGCGAGGCCATGGCGCAACTCATGCCGATGATCCTGAAAACCGACTCCCTGGTGCGGGAGATGGACGACAAGGAACAGCAGGCCGTCACCCGCTATCTGCAGGGAGCAGCGGATGCCGTACAGGAACGGATCGACGCGATGGCCCAGGAACACCAGGAGCAGTCGGAGGAAACCGGCGGACCCACCACCGCCGGCCCCACCGCAAAGGCGAAGAAGACGGAGGATGGGACATGAGTACCGAACTCCATGAGTGGAAACACGCAGGCTCATCCGGAAGCGTGTGCACGAGGCCGCCTCCTGAATCAACCGGCATGGCGCCTTCGCCCCAGGAGGCCTCCCCCTCCTTCGACGAGATGGTGCAACGAATACTCGATGCGGAGCAACGGGCGGACCGTGCGGCACCGGGGTTGAACTCACGGAACTACGACGCCTTGTGCCGGCGACTGGAAGCCACCCTGCACGGCGGCAAGCGGACGCGACCCCACCTGGTCCACGTCGCCTTCCGGGCCTTTGGAGGCCGGGATCTCGAGGCAGCAGCCACACTCGGTGCCGGATTCGAAATGCTTCACGCCGCCTTGCTGATGCACGACGACGTCATCGACCGTGATTTCGTCCGTCGCGGTGTCCCGACCCTGGGAGCCGGGTATCGCGACGATGCACTGGCCCATGGACATGCCTCGGGGACCGCCGAACATGCAGGACATTCAGCCTCCATCATCGCCGGCGACATCCTGCTGGCTGGTTCCATTCGCCTGGCGGCCTTGGCCTCGGCCGGCTCCCCGAACGCCCGCACCATCCTCGACGTGGTGCATTCCGCGCTCCTGGCTTCAGCCGCCGGGGAACTCGATGACCTGGTGTTCTCCCTCTCCCCGGCCAGGACACCTGAATCCGATGTGCTGAACATGGAACGGCTCAAGACCGCCATCTACTCCTTCGAAGCCCCGCTGCAAGCCGGGGCGTTGCTCGCTGGCGCGCCGCCACGTCTGGCGGCACGGTTGGGCGGGTTGGGCCGGAACCTGGGAACCGCCTACCAGATCATCGACGACGTCCTGGGGACCTTCGGGAACCCCCAGGAGACCGGCAAGTCCATCGACTCGGACCTACGCTCGGGCAAACGCACCGTGCTGACGGCCCAGGCGGAAGGCCACCACGGGTTCCGCTACGCCCGGGATGCCTACGCTGCCGGTCGTGCCGGCATCGAGGAGGTGCGTTCGGCGTTGGCCGATAGCGGCGCCGAACCCCGAGCCCGGGCCCTCGCGTCGAAGTTGGTCACCTCCGCCTTGAACGAGGCACGGGGTCTCGAGCTGACTCCGGCGATCCTCGACGAGCTCGCCACGATCGGCGAACATGTCCTGAATCGGAAGAAGTAGTCATGAGCATCGAGGACCTCTCCAAATACTCCGACGCGGCCGGCCGAAGTGCCGGCGTCGTGATTTCCCGCTATTCCTCCTCGTTCGGTCTCGCCTGCCGGATGCTGGGCCCCCGGGCCCGCCGGGACATCGAGAACATCTATGCGTTGGTTCGTGTCGCCGACGAAGTGGTGGACGGCGCAGCGGCTGCCGCCGGTCTGGATGTCGTCGCCGTGGGCGAGCAATTGAACCGCCTCGAACAGGAGACCGAGCTGGCGATGCTGTCGGGGTACAGCACCAACCTGGTGGTCCACGCCTTCGCCGGCACGGCCCGGGACTGCGGGATCCAGGCAAGCCTGACACAACCGTTCTTTGCGTCGATGCGAGCCGACCTGACGGTCACCCGGCATGATGCCGACTCATTGGAGGAATACATCTATGGTTCCGCCGAGGTGGTGGGACTGATGTGCCTGCGCGTCTTCCAGACCATGCCCGGAGCCAGCAAGGGCCACGACCAGGAACTGGAACGGGCGGCACGCAGCCTCGGATCAGCCTTCCAGAAAGTCAACTTCCTGCGCGATCTGGCGGCCGACGGCGAGGAACTGGGACGCAACTACGTTGCCGCCTCCGGCACCGCGCCCCTCGACGAGGCGGCCAAGGACCATTTGATCGCCCAGATCCGCTCGGAACTCATCGAAGCGCAGGCGGGCCTTCCCCTTTTGGCCCCCGGCGCCCGGCGGGCCGTTGGCTTGGCCCACGGGCTGTTCGTGGCCCTGGTCGATCGGCTTGACGCAGCTCCCGCAGAGCACCTGCTCCAACGCAGGATCCGGGTCCCGGGAGCCGAGAAAGCTTCGATCGCGCTGCGTGCCATCGCAGCACGGTCCCCGCGCAAGGCAAAGGCAGTTTGATGAGCTGGACTTCATTCCGACGTCGTGCCGCACGACGCTACTACGACCCCGCCGCCCGGGCCGCACGACGAAACAGGCGCGGTCCCACCGGCTCGGCCCCCACCACCGGCCCTTCGTCCCCGACGGGCCAAGCAACCCGCAGGATCGTGGTCATCGGCGGCGGCATCGCGGGGCTGGCCACCGCTGGCCTATTGGCCCGCGACGGTCACGACGTCACGCTTTTGGAACGCGGGGAACAACTCGGAGGACGGGCCGGACGCCATGCGGTCGACGGCTTCACCTTCGATACCGGCCCCTCCTGGTACCTCATGCCCGAGGTCATCGACCACTGGTTCCGGCTCATGGGAACCAGTGCCGACGAGCAACTCGACCTCGTGAAGCTCGCCCCCGCCTACCGCACCTTCTTCGAGGCGTACCAGGAGCCGGTGGACGTGCGCACCGGCCGAGCCGACGTCGAGGCACTTTTCGATTCCATGGATCCCGGGTCCGGGCAGAAGCTGCGGTCCTATCTCGAGTCAGCGGAACTGACCTACTCGCTGGCCAAGAAGCACTTCCTCTACGACGACTTCCGCACCTTGGCGGGGCTGGCCCACCCCATGGTGCTCCGCCATGGGGTGGACATGGCCCGGCTGCTGGCCACGAACCTCAACGCCTTCATCAGCGCAAGGTTCCGCGACCCGCGCCAACGCCAGTTGCTCGGATACCCCGCGGTCTTCCTGGGGACCACCCCCTTCAAGGCGCCGGCGATGTATCACCTGATGAGCCACCTGGATCTCGCCGACGGCGTCCTCTACCCCAAGGGCGGATTCGCCGCCCTCGTCGATGCCATGGAAGCCATTGCACGCGCCGCAGGCGTCACGATCATCACCGACGCCACCGCGCAACGGATCACCACCCGTGACGGGTCCCGCCGGCGTGCCGTGGTCGATACCGTGGAATACTCCGATGCCGCCGGGGCCCGGCAGGTAATCCAGGCCACCGACGTGGTGGCCGCCACCGATTTGCACCATGTCGAGACCACGCTGCTTCCGCCCGGAAGGCAGAGCCACCCCGAACGGATGTGGCGGCGGCGCGACCCGGGCCCCAGTGCGGTACTGGTCTGTCTGGGGATCCGTGGAAACCTCGATGAATTGGTCCACCACAACCTGCTCTTCACCGCCGACTGGCGGGAGAACTTCGGCCGGATCGACGCCGGGGAGGACCTGGCCTCGCAGACATCAATCTACGTCTGCAAACCCAGCGAAACCGATCCCGGCGTTGCCCCGGCCGGGCACGAGAACCTTTTCATCCTCGTCCCTTCCCCGGCCGTTGAGGCCTGGGGTGCCGGTGGCGCCGACGGCACCGGGGCGCCCATGGTGGAACGGGTGGCCGACGCCGCCATCGACCAGCTCGCCGACTGGGCGGAGATCCCCGACCTGCGTGAGCGGATCGTCGTACGGCGCAGCTACGGTCCCGGGGATTTCGTGGAGAACTTCAATGCCTGGAAGGGCAGCGCACTGGGTGCTGCCCATACCTTGCGCCAGAGCGCCTTTCTGCGACCGGGGATCCGCAGCGCCAAGGTAGACGGTCTGTTTTATGCCGGAAGTTCCGTCCGCCCCGGCATCGGCGTCCCCATGTGCATGATCAGCGCCGAACTGGTCCTCAAGGCCATCCGCGGGCAGACGTTCCGGGGCGCGTTGCCGGTGCCCGGGCCTCGAACGATCAGGGCGAATGCCGAATCCCCGGCGAGAACGGCATGACCTATCTGCTGATCCTGTTGTTCCTGCTCGGCTGCATGACGCTGCTCGATGCCCGCTTCGGCCTGTTCTTCTGGTCCCGCCCCTGGAAGGCGGCGCTCGTCCTGGCCCTGGGCATCGTCTATTTCCTGAGTTGGGATCTATGGGCCATCGCCGCGGGCATCTTCCTGCACCGCGACTCCCCCTTGATGACCGGCATCATGCTGGCCGACCAGCTTCCCCTGGAGGAGCCGGTCTTCCTGCTGTTCCTGAGCTACCAGACCATGATCGCGTTCACCGGATGCGTTGCCTGGCTTCGCCACCTGTTCCGGGACAAGACGGGCCACCGGGCCACCGTGCAGGAAGGACCGGTGGGCTCGTGAGCTATCTGGAACTGAACTACTTCTTTCTGGGACTGTCCCTGCTGACACTGCTCTGGGCCATCCTGGCCCGTCGGCTGGATCGCCGTCGGATGACGGCGATGTTGGTCGGTGTCTTCGCCCTGTTGATCCTGACGGCAGTCTTCGACAACGTCATGATCGGCTCAGGGCTTTTCGACTACTCCTCCGAGACGCTGGCCGGGCCGAGGGTCGGTCTGGCTCCGTTGGAGGACTTCGCCTATCCTCTGGGGGCCGCCATCCTGCTGCCTTCGGCTTGGTTGCTGTTGGATCCCCGTCCCCGAAAGGACCCATGAAGGACCTCATTGCCACCTCCCGCCCCGTCTCGTGGGTCAACACCGCCTACCCGTTCGCGGCTGCCTACCTGCTGGCCACCGGTGGCATCGACTGGATCCTGGCGGTGGGGACACTGTTCTTCCTGCTGCCGTACAACCTGGCGATGTATGGGATCAACGACGTCTTCGACTACGAATCGGACCTGCTGAACCCCCGCAAGGGCGGGGCCGAAGGGGCGGTGGTGGATCGAACCCGGCACCGGACGATCCTGTGGGCCTCGGCGTTGTTCGCGCTGCCCTTCGTCCTTGCCCTGGCCACGCAGGGCGGTTGGCCCGCCAACCTGGTCCTGCTGGTGTCCTTGTTCGCCGTCTATGCGTACAGCGCCCCGGTGTTCCGGTTCAAGGAACGCCCCTTCCTGGATTCGGCCACCTCCAGCATCCACTTCGTCTCCCCTGCCCTGTACGGGCTGGTCCTGGCCGGGGCCACCTTCACCCCCGGGCTGTGGTGTCTTTTGGCGGCCTACTTCCTTTGGGGGATGGCCAGTCATGCCTTCGGGTCGGTGCAGGACATCGTCCCGGACCGTGAGGCGGGCCTGGGCTCGGTGGGCACCGTGCTCGGCGCCCGCCCGACCGTCGTCGCCGCTGCCGCTGCCTATGTTGCCGCCGGACTGTTGATGCTAGCCAGTGCTTGGCCCGGGCCCCTGGCCGGGCTGTTGGCCTTGCCGTATGCGGCCAACGTCCTGCAGTTCCTGCGTGTTGACGATGCCGGATCGGGGGTCGCCAACCGTGGATGGCGCCGCTTTTTGTGGTTGAACTACTTCACAGGGTTCTGCGTGACCATGCTGCTGATCTGGTATGTGGGGATCCGATGAGTTCGATCATGTGGTTTCGCGACGACCTACGCCTCGCCGACAACCCCGCCCTCCTAGCGGCCACCCACGACGGCGGGGTCGTGGCCGTCTACATCCTCGACGAGGAATCCGAGGGGCTGCGCCCACTGGGTGGGGCCGCC
Source organism: Arthrobacter sp. AOP36-A1-22 (assembly GCF_052377615.1). NCBI lineage: Bacteria > Bacillati > Actinomycetota > Actinomycetes > Micrococcales > Micrococcaceae > Arthrobacter > Arthrobacter sp. AOP36-A1-22. Next base: position 159,630 of record NZ_JBQSWX010000002.1, on the reverse strand, counting down.
CGCTGGTGGCTGCATCAGGCCTTGACCGGTCTGCACAGCGATCTCGCGGACCGGGGCATCCAATTGGTGTTGCGCCGTGGCCCGGCCGCCACGGTCATGTCGGCTCTGGTGCAGGAGCTGAAACCGGAGAGCATCTATTGGAACCGCAGGTACTGGGAACCAGAACGGGCAGTGGATACGGCGGTCAAGGAGAACAGCCGGGTCGCCGGAGTCCATGCCGAGAGCTTCCAGGCCTCGCTCCTTCACGAACCATGGAAGGTCACCACCGGTCAGGGCGGACAGTACCGGGTGTTCACGCCGTTTTGGAACCAGCTCAAGAAACTGGACTTCCGACACCCGATGGAAGCCCCGTCAGTTGGCGCCAACCCACGTGATCCGCGGCCGGGAAAGGAGATCCCCGCAATCGGTTCGGACGATCTGGCTACCTGGACACTGGTTCCTGCCGGTTCCACCTGGCCGGAAAAACTCGCGACCCATTGGAGCCCCGGAGAGGCCGCCGCCTGGCGCTTGCTGGAGGAGTTCAGCGAGGAGGCCGTGGCCGACTACGAAGAGGGGCATGATTTTCCGGGCATCGCCGGCACCAGTCGACTGTCGCCGTATCTTCGCTGGGGACACATCAGCCCCTTCCAACTCTGGCATGCCCTCTCCGAGGCTCCCGGCCCGAGCACGGCTGGCGCTGCGGCCTTTCTGCGGCAGGTGGGATGGCGCGAGTTCTGCTGGCATCAGCTCTTCCACCACCCGGAATTGGCCCAAGCGAACCTACGGCGGGTCTTCGACGGCTTCGACTGGAGATGGCCGACGGAACCCGGGTCGGCCACACCGGCCCGGCTGCGCGGTATCCGCAGCCCGACGGCGACCACCGAGCAGGCCGTCTCGGAGGAACCCGTGGACGCCTGGAAGGCGGGGTGCACCGGGCTGCCCATGGTCGACGCGGGCATGCGTCAGCTGTGGGAAACCGGGTGGATGCACAACCGCGTGCGGATGCTGGTCGCCAGCTTCCTGACCAAGAACATGGGGGTGCATTGGCAGGTCGGGGAACAATGGTTCTGGGAGACCCTGGTGGATGCCGATCAGGCGTCCAACCCGGCGAACTGGCAATGGGTGGCCGGTTCCGGCGCCGATGCTTCACCGTTCTTCCGGATCTTCAACCCGCAAACCCAAGCCAAGCGCTTCGACGCGAATGGCCGGTATGTCTCCCGCTGGGTCCCGGACGCAGCACTTCCCGACTATCCCGAGCCCCTCGAGGACCTCTCCGAGTCCCGTCGGCGGGCGTTGGCGGATTACGACCGGATCAAGAAGTCTAGCATGCATCGGGCTATTTGGCTCGGCGCAAGGTGGCCCCTGGAAGAAGGCCGGGTAGCGCCACCGCATGTAGAACATGACGACCACACCCAGGGCAAGCACCGCGATACCCAGGATGAACACCATCCCGAGCCCGGCGATGTTGCTTCCCGATCCGTACTCGGGGTCCATCGAGTCGACCGCGGTCTTGAAGAGCGCCTTCGACGTCGGTGACACCCCGCGGCAGGTCGCAGGCTCTTCGGCCGCAGCTGGAGCGCTGTTGAAAGGGCTGCTCTGCGGCCAGCACCAGGGCTAGGAGCCGGTGGCGCCCATCATCGACTGCATCAGATCGGGGTTGGCGGACTGGTAGGTCAGCCAGAGGATCCCGGCGCTCAAGGCCAGCGAAAGGCCGCCCCAGATGACCCCGAGCTTGGCCAGGAAGCGGACCTCGTCGCTCGGCATGGGGAGTTTGTCCGTCTTGAAATCATCGGCCAGACGCCCCATCCGCATCGCCGGGGATTCGGGGACGCGTTCGGTGAGCCCGGCCAGCGTGTTGGCGGCCCAGTCGGTGCGTCCGCCCTGCAGGCGGGCGATGGTCAGATCGTGCTTGCGATCCTGACGGAGCTGGATGATGCGATCACCATGGCGGGCCAGCAGGATGTCCTCGCCGAGATGCATCGTCCTGCCCGTTGCACGCTGCTGACGATCCGGTGCGACGCTCATGACCATGCTCCCTCCGAGTGAATCGACACTCCGTGAAATTCTTCGTACTATCAAAGTACGCCGCAAATCCGCGCCGACACGGTGAAGGGCGTTGGAAGGCGAGCAAACTCACAAGGGGGTGTGGGGCGCGCCGCCCCGCGGGGAGCGCCCACGTTCACCGAGCGGAAAAATGCCAGATGACCCCGATGGTCCAGACCGAACCGGCGAGCGCGGCGCAACCGAATTCGATGAGTATTCCGATCCCCGTGGACTTCAGTGTCCTCACGCTGGCGCGCATCGCGGATCCCAGGTTCCGCCTCCGGGCATATTCGGCCAGGAGCAGCCCGACACCGAACCCCAGGAAGAGCCCGACGATGGGGATCAGGAACATCCCGGCAATGCCTGCGGCCACGGCGAACAGGATCGTTCCCCGGGGGATCTGTTGGCTTTTGAGGCTGCGCCCGGTCAGGACCATCGACGCCGACCAGCCGGCCAGGGCCAGGACCATGCCCACCACCGCGCAGGTCCACGCCGCCGGGCCGCCGATGAACAGGGCCCATCCCAAGAGCGTGAGGATCGTCAGCAGGCTTCCCGGCAACACGGGATAGATCGTTCCTGCGACGGAAAAGACCAGCAAAAGGCCGGCGATGATGGTGACCAGGACCTGTGTATCCACGGTCCTAGTCTGCCAGCATCACCGGCCCGGAAACGTCTCGATCCTAGAGGTTGATCTTGACGTCGGCGTCCTTACGCAGCTTCTTCACCAGTGTCTGGGTGGCTTCGTTCTCCTTCTGCTGGACGAGCTGCTGCTTCAGCTGGGACTTGGCGTCCTTGTACTTGGGCATCTCCGGGGCGTCCTCACCGGATTTGCCCTGCTGCTTCTGGGCGTCCTCGGCCTTCTTATAGGCGGCCTTCAGCTCCTTTTCGCTGGGTTCGAAGGGACCGGCTTCCTTCTCGATGTAGCCTTCGACCTCGACCTGCTGCTTGATCTGCTTATCAACGGTCTTGCGCTCCATGCCCTGCTTCTTCAGGGCGGCCAGGAACTCCTTCTTATCCATCTGCTGGGACTTCGCCGCTTCGGTCAGCGCCTTGTCCATCTGCCTTTCGGTGGCTTTCACGCCGGCTGTCCTGGCCTTCTGGATCAGCAGTTCGGTGCCGACCATGCCGTCGGCGACCTGCTTCTTCATCTCCGTCTGGTCGGAGAGGTCCTGGCCGGACATCTGTGCCTGCATGGCCGCCTGCTGGAACTGGCTCTCGTAGACACGGGTGAACTCCTTCTTGGAGATGTCCTTGTCATTCACCGTGGCCACGACATCGGGAATGCCCTTCAGGTCCGGCGAGGGGGCGGCCGCCTGCTCACTGGACTGCGAGGAGGGTGCCGCGGACGAGCCATCGGCTTCTTCATTGCCGCCGCTACCGCAGGCAGTGACCAGGGAAAGCGACCCCACCAGTGCCAGTGCGGCCAGCATCTTCTTCTTGTTCACGTGCTACCTCCTGAGGATTTTGAATCTTGTCGAGGCTAGCAATGCGACCTGAACGTCCACTGAAGATCGCCCCCTCCACGGCAGATTTATGCTCTGGGCCAACTTCCGGCCCCTCCGGGCGGGGCCGGTTCTCCGCCGTGGCTGCTCCTCGCCGACGGCGGAACCAGCCCGCAACCATCGGATTGTTGAACAATCATTGTCTCTGGTGCAAGCTGGTCGGACCAGCAACCGGACGGAGACCACGGTGCCCACCATCGACCTGAACAGCGACGTCGGCGAATCCTTCGGCGAGTGGAGCAAGGGCGACGATGCCGCCATGTTCCGCTCCGTCACCAGCGCCAATGTCGCCTGCGGCTTCCATGCCGGCGACCCCTCCACCATGGGCCGGACGTGCCGCGATGCCGTGGCTGCCGGAGTAGGCATCGGGGCCCATGTCTCCTATCAGGACCTGGCCGGCTTCGGCCGCCGCTTCGTGGACTGCTCCCCCGTCCAACTGGCCGACGACATCCTGTACCAGCTCGGGGCCCTCGATGCGGTGGCCCGGGCGGCCGGCGGTTCCATCAGCTACGTCAAACCCCATGGCGCCCTCTACAACGCCATCGTCCACCACCGTGAGCACGCCCAGGCCGTCGTCGACGCGGTCAAGGCCTTCGGCAACGATCTGCCCCTGCTCCTTCTGCCCGGATCCGTGGCACTGGAACGCGCCGAATCCGCCGGATTGCGTCCGGTCATCGAGGCCTTCGCGGACCGTGCCTACAATTCCGACGGGTCGCTGGTCCCGCGCCGCGAAGAAGGGGCCGTGCTCCACGATGCGGCAGCCATCAGCACCAACATGGTCCGGCTGGCCACCCGGGGCACCCTGACGGCCCGGGACGGCTCGACGTTGTCGATCCCCGCCGAGAGCATCTGCCTGCACGGCGACACCACCGGAGCCGTCGAACTCGCGGGCGCGGTCCGCCGGGGACTGGAGGAGGCAGGCGTGGACATCCGGCCGTTCGCATGAGGACGACGGCGCTGCGTTGGGCCGGCACGCGCACCCTCCTGGTCGAAGTCGGCACGCTGGAGGACGTCGTGGCCCTCCACCGCCGGTTGACCGATGCTCCGTTGCCCGGACAGATCGAGGTGCTCGCCGCGGCATCCACCGTGATGCTCGCCTTCGACACCCGCGCCCACGCCCTGGCGGCCCCCGCCGCCCTGGACCGGTTGGATGACGGGCCGGCGACCACGGTGGGCGGACGCGAGATCACCGTGGACGTGGTGTACGACGGCGATGACCTCGCCGAGGTCGCCCGGATGACCGGACTGGGCGCCGACGGGGTCATCGCCGCCCACACGGCCCAGCTCTGGACGGCCGCCTTCGGTGGTTTCGCGCCGGGTTTCGCCTACCTCCACGGGGACGACGCGTCCTTGGAGGTACCGCGTCGGCAGTCCCCACGCACGGCCGTGCCGGCCGGATCGGTGGCCCTGGCGGGGAGGTTCTCGGCCATCTACCCGGCCCGGTCCCCGGGTGGTTGGCAGCTGATCGGCCGCACGCAGGCCGTGATGTGGGATCTGGACCGGGACCCTCCGGCGCTGGTCCGGCCCGGGGACCGGGTCCGCTACCGTGCCGTCCGTGAACTCGTTGAGCTCCACCCGACGGCCGGCACCCCCACCCCACGGGCCGAAGACACCGGAGGCGCCGAGGCCTCCGACACCTCCCTTCTTGTTCTTTCCCCGGGACCGCAGTCCCTGCTCCAGGATCTGGGCCGCCCGGGGCTGGGCGATCTCGGGGTTCCGGCGGCAGGTGCCGCCGATACCGCCTCGGCCCGGCAGGCCAACCGGCTGGTGGGAAACCCTGCCCACGCGGCGGTGGTCGAAACCCTGGTGGGAGGACTGCGGATCCAGGCCTGCGGCGAGCTGACGCTGTCCTTGACCGGTGCCGCCGAGACGGCGACGGTCTCCGGACCCCACGGCCGACGGCCCGTGGCGGCCCGCGCACCCTTCGCCCTCCACGATCACGAGGTCCTCACGGTGCAGGCCCCGACCAGCGGATTACGCAGCTACCTCGCGGTCCGCGGCGGACTGGTGGCCGAGGCGGTGCTGGGCAGCCGTTCGGCGGACACGTTATCGGGCCTCGGCCCGGCACCACTGGCGTCCGGCACCTCGGTGCCGGTCGCTTCCGTGGCCCGCGGGCATATCGTCACCCACCCCGAACCCTCCGTCCTGCCCCGGCCCCGGGAGGGCACCGTAAATCTGCGCATCACCTCCGGCCCCCGGGCCGACTGGTTCGCCCCTGACGCCATCGATGCCCTCTGCCGCCACCCATGGTCCGCCGGAAGCCAGTCGAACCGGGTCGGGCTCCGCCTGGAGACCGGCGACCGGCAAACCCCCGTGGAACGCATCCGGACCGACGAGCTGTCCAGCGAAGGCACGGCCACCGGCTCCCTGCAGGTTCCCCCCTCGGGGCTGCCCGTCCTCTTCCTCACCGACCATCCCGTCACCGGCGGGTACCCGGTGATCGCCGTCGTCGTCCCCGAGGACCTGCCGGCCGCAGCCCAGGTTCCCCCGGGCACGTCCATCCGCTTCACCGTGGTGGACCCCGACACCCTGCTGCCCCGACCACCAGCCAGGAGCCGGGAGCCATGACGCCTCCAGTTCATGAGCACGACGGCGCTGGCTCCCGTCACGCCCACACGGGGGCGTGGATCGCCGCGGTCCTTCGCCGGCGGATCGCAGCGGGCCTGCTGACCCCGGGGTCGAAGCTCTCCGAGCAGAAGCTCTCGGTGGAGCTCGGTGTCTCGCGCAACACCCTGCGGGAAGCCTTCGGGACACTCGTCGCCGAATCGGTGGTGGTGCGGATCCCCAACCGCGGGGTCTTCGTGGCCTCCCCCGGAGCCGAGGACGTCCGGGAGATCTACCGGGTGCGCCGGGTGATCGAACCCTCCGCCGTCCTGTGGGGCACCCCTGCGGAACGGGAACTGGAAGCCATGGACGCCATCGTCCGCCGGGCCGCGGAGGCCCGGGACGCCGGGTCGGTGCCCGGGATGGCTGACGCGAACCAGGCCCTGCATCAAGCGGTCATCGCCCTGACCGGAAGCCAGACGCTCCAGGTGCTCATGGACCGGGTGCTGGCCCGGATGAGACTGGTCTTCCACACCATGTCCACGACGCCGGATTTCCATCCGCACTACGTGGAACGCAATATCGGCCTCGTGGCCTGCCTGCGGGCCGGCCGGCCGGAGGAGGCCGCCCGGATGCTGCGCGATGGCCTCGATGCCGCCGAGGGGGAAATCCTGGCCCGCATCGAGGCCCGGGCCCCCGATCCGGAGGTCCGCCATCGCGCAGTGCCGGTCACGCCAATACGAAATAAATAGGTCTATCAAATAATTGATAACTAGAATATCGTACTACTTGAGACGAACGCAGTCCCACACCAGACCTGACTCACCCGGAGCAGGCACCGAAATTTCGTCCGCGACCGAAGAGGAAGTTTTGCGATGTCACAGGAAGCCAGCACGCCACAGGAATCCGGAGCAAACCAGGTCAGCGACTGGTCGGATCTGGGCCAGCAGTTGTGGTCCTATCTCACCGGACGCGGCGCAGCCGTGAACTACACGCTCGTTGACATGACCGTCGAAGTCCCCCGGGACATCGGTCCGGACGCACCTCGTGCGACCTGGAAGTTCGACGGCACGCTGCGGGTCACCACCAGCGATGATCAGGCCGTCGGCTCGGACCCCCACCGGGATCGGTGATGATCCGATGAGACTGGATATGGACCTCGCCTTCTCAGTCACCGTCCCGGCGACCGATACCGAGCCGGAGTCCACGGTGAACGGAACCATGAAGGCCAACGGGACCGAGGTGGTCATCAGCACCGACACCCCCGATCTGTACCGGATCGGTCCGCGTGCCGATCTGCGCTCGGTCAGGGGATTCGCCAAGGAGCTCAGCGAGTGGGGCCTGAGTGTTTCACTGGCTTCACCCGAAGGGACCATCGTGTCGCTGGGAGCCGTCAAGGCCAATGCCGCACAGCGGCTACTCACCAGATCGGCCCACATCCGGCCGGGAAAGGACGGGACTTGGTCCGCGCTGCTCCGCGGTTCCCCGGGCGATCCCGCACAGAGCCTGATTCCCCCGGGAACACCCTTCCCGCTCTCGCCCACGTTCCAGCGCAACTACCGGATGCGACCGACGACGACCCACTACACCTATGGTGGCGGCCGCCCACGGTTGATCTTCGTGAAGGACGGCGAAGCCTGGGACGGGCGCCCGGCGCAGGTCTTCGACCTGAGCGCAGAAACCACGGTGATCGGCGGCAACGCCGAGGCCGAACTCCGGCTACCGCAGACCAGCGATGCCCATGCCACCATCACCCACTCCACGGATGATGAGTACATCCTCACGGCCACCTCACCGGTGACCGGCAGCACCCGGTTGCCGGAGGGTGGCTCCTACACGTTGCGTACCGGCGCCCGCATCGGCATCGGCCCCTGGCGGCTGGTCTTCGTCCGCGAGGAATATGCCGACCATGGTCGCCCCCATGGCGGTCGGCAAGGCGGCGAGTTGGCCTACCAGAAGCCGCAGTACGATCACCGGTATGGAGCGGTCGAACACGACGCAATCTACGGACTGGGAGACCCGCGCGAGGACTAGCCCCGGGTGCCTCGCCACGCATGGCGCGGCGAGGCACCGGACATGCCCCACGACCCCGGCGGTGGTGTCGCGTGGACTCATTTGAACGGTACCCTCGAGCATGTGAAGTTTCTCAATGACGTCAACCCGTCCCATGACCTGACCTATAACGACACCTTCATGGTGCCCTCGCGTTCGGCCATCGCCTCACGCACGAGCGTGGACCTGACCACCCCCGACGGCATCGGAACCTCGATCCCGTTGGTGGTGTCCAACATGACCGCCGTCGCCGGACGGCGCATGGCGGAAACCGTGGCCCGTCGCGGAGGCATCGCGATCCTGCCCCAGGACATCAGCCGGGAGGCGGTCGACGACATGGTCGGCCAGGTCAAGGGCGCCCATACCGTCTTCGAAACCCCGATCACCGTCCAGACCACCGATTCCGTCTCGACCGCCCTGTCCCTGCTGGGGAAGCGGTCCCACGGGGCCGCCGTCGTCCTCAACGGCCACGAGCCGGTGGGCATCGTCACCCTGGGCGACTGCCAGGAGGTCGACCGCTTTGCCCGCATCTCCGAGGTGATGAGCGAGAACATCGTCACCGCTTCGGTCGACGAGGACCCGCGCGCCGTCTTCGATACGATCGCCGAACGCCATCTGTCCATGGTTCCCATGCTCGAGGACGGCCGGCTGGCCGGGGTGCTGACCCGCAAGGGCATCCTGCGCTCGACCATATACTCCCCCGCCGTCGACCCGCAGGGCCGGCTCATGGTCGGTGGCGCCGTGGGCATCAACGGGGACGTGGGGGCCAAGACCACCAGCCTGCTCGAATCCGGCGTCGACGTCCTCGTCGTGGACACCGCCCACGGCCACCAGGAGAAGATGATCGAGGCGCTGCCGCAGGTCACCGCCGCCCGGGATGAATTCGCCGAACGCACCGGCCGTCGGCTGAAGGTCGTGGCCGGGAACGTCGTGGCCGCCGAGGGGGTGACCGATCTGGTCTCCGCCGGGGCGGACATCCTGAAGGTCGGCGTCGGCCCGGGGGCCATGTGCACCACCCGCATGATGACCGGGGTGGGACGCCCCCAGTTCTCGGCCGTGCTCGAATGCGCGCAGGCTGCCCACGAATCGGGGGCCGAAGTCTGGGCCGACGGCGGGGTGAAGTACCCGCGCGACGTCGCCCTGGCCCTGGCCGCGGGCGCCGCCAGCGTCATGATCGGCTCCTGGTTCGCCGGAACCCACGAATCCGCGGGCGACCTGGTGGTGGACCCCCACGGCCGCTCCTATAAGGAAAGCTTCGGGATGGCCTCCGCCCGTGCCGTGCAGAACCGTACCAAGAGGCAGTCGGCCTTCGACCGGGCCCGTTCGGGACTATTCGAGGAAGGCATCTCGCATTCGCGGATGTACCTCGACCCGGCGCGTCCCGGGGTGGAGGACCTGGTTGATTCGATCATTTCCGGCGTCCGTTCCTCCTTCACCTACGCGGGAGCCGAGTCGATCGCCAGGTTCGGCGAACGTGCCGTCGTCGGCGTGCAGTCCAGCGCCGGCTATGAGGAAGGCCGTCCCCGCGAAACCTCCTGGTAGCCACCCGCTCCGGGCCGCCGGCCGGATGCGGGCCCACGGGCTTGACCCGTGGCCCCGGCAGGGATCTCATGGGTTCCATGGGCACTGAGGCACCAGCCATCGAAGTCGACGACCTGGTGGTCCGTCGCGGCCGGACCGTGGTCCTGGACGGACTGGGGTTCTCGGTCGGTTCCGGGGACGTGGTGGGGTTGCTTGGCCCCAGCGGCTGCGGGAAGTCGACCCTGCTGCGCAGCATCGTCAGAACCCAGCTGGTCCACGGCGGGAGTGTCCGGGTCCTCGGCGAGCCGGCCGGTTCCCGGCAGCTCCGCCGCCGGGTCAGCTACATGACCCAATCGCTGAGCATCTATGACGATCTCACGGTGCGGCAGAACCTCGAATACTTCCGCAAGGTCCTCGTCGCCCCCGGCGGGGACACCGACCGGGTGCTGGAGCTGACGGATCTGGCCGGTTCGGCCCATGAGGTCACCGAAAACCTCTCGGGTGGCCAGCGCAGCCGGGTTTCGCTGGCGGTGGCCCTGCTCGGGGGACCCCGAGGTGATGATCCTGGATGAGCCCACCGTCGGACTCGATCCCGTGCTGCGGGCGGACCTCTGGTCCCTCTTCCGGCAATTGGCCGCGGACGGGGCCACCCTGCTGATCTCCAGCCATGTGATGGATGAGGCGACCCGGTGCGACCGGTTGCTGCTGATGCGCGAGGGCAGGTTCATTGCCGACGATTCCCCCGCCGGACTGCTGCGGAGCACGGGAACCGGGACCACCGAGGAGGCCTTCCTGACCCTGATCGCCGCCAACGACCCGCCGGCCACGGCCACCCCGCGGACCCGCGGACGGCATCGCCGGGCCCCGGCCGGTCAGGCCCCGGGAGGCAACCGGTGAGCCCCTCGGGCACCTGGGCGACCGCCGGACGCGTCCTGGCGCAGATCCTTCATGATCCACGCACGATCGCCCTCCTGCTGGTCGTCCCGAGCCTCCTGATCGGCCTGGTGGCCTGGATCTTCTCCGAGACCGACGTCTTCAGCACCATCGGGCCGGCCCTCATCGCGATGTTCCCGTTCATCGTCATGTTCCTGGTGGCGAGCATCAGCACGCTGCGCGAACGTCGTTCCGGGACCCTTGAACGGCTGTTGACCATGCCCCTGGGCAAGGGGTCCTTCGTGCTCGGCTACGCGTTGGCCTTCGGTCTGCTCGCGGTGGCGCAGACGGCGATCGCCGTGGCATTCTCGATCTGGGTCTGCGGTCTGGAGATCAACGGCCGGCTCTGGCTGCTCTTCCTGGTCGCGGTGGCCGATGCCCTGCTGGGCACCGCCCTGGGCCTGCTGGCCAGTGCCTTTGCCCGCACCGAGTTCCAGGTCGTGCAGTTCATGCCTGCCTTCGTCTTCCCGCAGATCCTCCTGGGGGGACTCTTCCTGCCCCGCGCCCAGCTCCCGGACGTGCTGGAAACGATCGGGGACTGGCTGCCGCTCTCCCACGCCATGGACGCCCTGACCGCCGTGGCCACCGGTGACGAGGACTCCGGCTACATCGTGGTGCGGACCCTGTTCATCGGGGCATGGATCGTCGGTTCCATCGTCCTGGGGTCAATCACCCTGCGCCGCCGCACGCCCTAGAGCCAGGGAACTTCGCCGCGGGTATGTTCGAAGACCAGTGAGGTCTGCGTGGAGGCCACCGCCGGATTGGCCGAGAGGTTGTCCAGGACGAACTGGCGCACATCGCTGGAATCCTTGACCGCCACGTGGATCACGAAGTCATCCGTTCCTCCCAGGAAGAACAGCTGCATCACCCCGGCCTTGCTGCGGATCTCCTCGGCGAAACTGGACATCAGGTGCCGTGCCCCGGGGCGGATCCGCACGAAGATCAGCGCCTCGAGCGCATGCCCGAGGACCTCCGGATCCAGATCCAAGGTGAATTTGCGGATGACCCCCGTCTCACGCAGCGCGTTCATGCGGGCCAGGCAGGTCGAGGGGGCGATCCCGAGCTCCTCGGCCAAGGAGTTGTTGGTCCGCCGCGAGTTCTCGGTGAGCATCCGCAACAGACCACGGTCGATATCATCGAGCTCGTAATGCCGACTGGTCCGAACATTCTTCGCTGTGGCCACGTCACACTCTTTCGGGCGGATGGAAATTACGGATATTCTCGATTGTACCGAAATAAAATCTGCGTCACACCCGAAGAACCGCAGGAAAGCCACCACTGTTTCGTACCGCCAGCCGTCGACCCCTGGAGAGGAAATCCGAGGGTCCGTCACGGCGTACAGACCCACCAAGGAGTCCTCATGATCATCGGCGTCCCCCGTGAAATCAAGAACAACGAGTTCCGCGTCGCCATCACCCCGGCAGGGGTCTCCGAATTCGTCGCCCAGGGTCACGAGGTCCTCGTCGAGACCGGCGCGGGCCTCGGCTCGGGCATCCCCGACGAACTCTACGTCGACGCAGGGGCGACGATCGCCTCGGACGCCGACGGGGCCTGGGCCGACGCCGACATGGTGCTCAAGGTCAAGGAACCCGTCGCCGAGGAATACCACCGCATCCGTGCCGGCCAGATCCTCTTCGCCTACCTGCATCTGGCCGCCTCGAGCGAGTGCGCCCGGGCCATCATCGACGCCGGCGCCACGGCGATCGCCTACGAGACGGTCACCGCCGGCCGGACCCTGCCGCTGCTGGCGCCCATGTCCGAAGTCGCCGGTCGGCTCGCCGCACAGATCGGGGCCTTCCAGCTCCAACAGCCCACCGGCGGCTCGGGCATCCTGATGGGCGGCGTGCCCGGCACCCGCCCGGCCAAGGTCGTGGTCATCGGTGGTGGTGTCGCCGGTGAAAATGCGGCGGCGATCACCTCCGGCATGGGCGCCGACGTGACGATCATCGACATCAGCCTGGCCCGGTTGAAGGAAATCGATGTCGCCTACAACGGTCGGATCAAGACGCTGGCCTCCACGAAGTTCACGATCGCCGGCGAGGTCGCCGCGGCGGATCTGGTCATCGGTTCGGTGCTGATCCCCGGGGCCGCGGCCCCGAAGCTGGTCACCACGGAGATGGTCTCGCATATGCGTCCGGGATCGGTGTTGGTGGACATCGCGATCGACCAGGGCGGCTGCTTCGAGGGATCGCATGCCACCACGCATGTCGACCCCACCTATACGGTGCACGACGCCGTCTACTACTGCGTGGGGAACATGCCCGGCGCCGTCCCGCAGACCTCGACGGTGGCGCTGACCAACGCGACCTTGCCCTACGCGCTACGGATCGCCTCCAAGGGCTGGCAGCAGGCACTACAGGACGACGACGGGCTCGCCAACGGCTTGACCGTGCACGACGGCCACGTCACCTTCGCCCCCGTGGCCGAGGCCCTGGGGCTGGCCCACACCCCGACCGCAGAGGTTCTCGCCGCAGCAACGAACCACGCGTAGGCCCCTCCGCCGCTGCTCCCCGTCGGGCCCCAGCCGCCTACCGGTCTAGGCTTGAGGCTGGCGGAAAGGAAAAAGATGTGGGAAGAATATGGACTGACGTGGGTTGATGCCGGTCGGGTGGTGGTATCCGCCATTGCGCTCTACCTCGTGATTCTGGCATTGATCAGGGTCATGGGCCAGCGCACGATGGCGAGCCTGTCCAGCTTCGACCTGGCAGCCGCCGTAGCCCTCGGCGCCGTCGTCGGGCGGGCGATCCTCGGCTACACCCCGACGGTGGTCGCCGGCGCCCTGGGACTGGTCACCCTGCTGGCGCTGCAGGCGGTTACCGGTCAGCTGCGTCGGTTCCGGCGGGTCTCGGGAATGATCAACAACCGCGCGTTCATACTCATGGCCGGGGACGAGGTCATCCAGGCCAACCTGCGGCGGACCCACGTCTCCGAGCGGGAACTGGTGGCCCGGCTGCGCCAGGCAGGCATCCGCCACCGCACCGAGGTCGCCTGCGTGATCCTGGAGTCCACCGGGCAGATCAGCATCCTGCGTTCGGGAATCCTGATCGAACCGCGGATGCTCGAAGGCGTCGCGGGCGCGGATCTGGTCCCGGCCTCGTTCATGGCGGTCCCCTCCGACTAGGAGCAGGCCCCGTGGCCTAGCCGTTCCGGCGCCGGTACCTGATCCACAGGACGGCCCCGGCCACCACCACGACCCCGGCCAACGCGATCCACTGCCAGCCGACCGCGAGGGCCGCGTAGACCACCGCCATCCCCACCGTGGCGTAGATCAACGCCCACATCAAGCAGCCGACGATCACGGCGGGCAGGTAACGCGACAACGGCATCCGGGACATCCCCGCGCTGGCGTTCACCGCGGTCTGGATCCCGATGGTGAGGAAGGACAGCGGAACCGCCAGGATCCCCCAGCGAGCGACGAAGCGCTGGGCCCGGCGGTAGATCGGGCCTTCCAGGACGTATTCGAAGCGGGAATGGCTCACCCCCGCGGCGACCCCGCGACCCACCCAGTAGGTCGTGTTCGCCCGCGCCATGGAGAGCAGGAAGAGGAAGAGGTACGCCCAGCCGAAGGGAGCCTCGCGTAACCAATCCATTCACCCAGAATACCGCCGAATCCAGGGCGTCCCGACCACGGCCGGACCCTTAGGGAACGGATTTGATCCGATACACCAGGGCGGCCGCCGCCAGACCGATGATCGCCGCCAAGACGAACAGGGCCATGTAGCCGCCGAGGAACTTCACCGCCAGCAACGCCAGCGCCGGGGCGACCACCTGGGGCAGCGCGGCCGCGACATTGACCACCCCCATGTCCTTGCCACGGGCCGCTGCCGAGGGCAGCACCTGGGTCAACAGCGCGAAGTCGACCGCGAGATAGGCCCCGAAGCCGATGCCCAGGACCGCCGCGCCGACCATCGCCGCCGGCCAGACCTGGAAGAACGCCATGATCAGCGCGGCGCAGGCGATCACCGCCGAGGCCCCGGCGACGAAGACCTTGCGCTGTCCCACCCGGTCGCTCCACCGCCCGGCCAGCACGCTGGTGATGACCACCATGACCGCGTAGAGCCCGGTCAGCACCAGCACCCCGGCGGCGGGATCCGGATGGTGGATCACATCGGTGAGGAAGAACAGCAGGTAGACGATGACCAGCTGGTTGCCCACGAACATGAGGAAACGGGTCAGCCAGGCCCAGCCGAAGTCCGGATGCTTCACGGGGTTGATCCAGAAGGAGCGCAGGAACCGGCCGAGCCGGAACGGCGGATGGTGCCCCGGAGGAAGGACCGGATCATCACGATGGGTCAGGTAGGGGATCACCCCGACGGCGATGGCCGCCGCGCAGATCCAGTATCCGACGGCAATGTTGCCGGAGATGACGAATCCGACGACGGATCCCCCGAGGATGCCCAGGGTCTGGCCCATGGCCGCCAGCCCGCCCACGGAAGCCCGCTGGGCGACCGGCACCCGGTCCGGGACCGCAGCGGTGATGGTCGAGTACATGGCGTTGCAGCCGGCCTGGACCAACGCCCAGCCGATCACCAGGGCGGCGACCGTGGTGGCCCCGGAAAGGAAGAGCATCGCCGCGGTGCCCAGCACCGCTCCGGCGAGGATCCACGGCGAGCGCCGGCCCCATCTGGAGGTGGTCCGGTCCGACAGGGCCCCGGTGACGGGGTTGGCGACCAGCGCGACGGCGGCACCGCAGGCGGTCACCAGGGTGAGGATGGCTTCCTTGTTCCCGGCGTCGATCGCCGTGGCCTGCAACCCGATCAGGATGTTGATGGGCGCGAAGAACGCGACGTTGATGACCAGGTTGACCATGATCGCCCCGGTCACCCAGCGGGCTCCGACGCGTCGGGTCGGCTCGATCAGTGCTTCCGCGGGGGAGGCGGCGGTCCCGGCCCCGGTGGCGTCCTCGTTCACGACTCCCCCGTTCACAGGACGCCTTGCAGCGCACCGGCTCCTACGGTTCCTACCAGGGCGATGATCAACAGCCACGTCAGGGGCTTGGCGAGGGAACGAGTTTTTTTCATGATGTCGCCATCGTATTCGCAACCGCCCCCTCCGCCCATTCCACGTCGCCCCCGGCGTACCGTGGGGGTCATGACCGACGACGTTTCCCCCAACACCCCCTTGATCGCCATCACCGGCGCCACCGGCAAGGTCGGTTCCCGGGTGGCCCGCCGCCTGGCCGGAACGGTGCGGTTGCGGCTGTTCTCCCGTGACGTCGAACGGGCCGAGGCCGCGGCCCGCGCGCTGCCCCGCACGACGGCGGCCGCCGAGGCTTCCGCGGCGGCCCTGGACTTCGCCGATCAGCCGGGGGCCGTCCGTGCCCTGGAGGGGGTCGACGTCGTCCTCATGGTCTCCGCGGAGGAGGCCTCCGACCGGCTGGCCCAGCATGCCGCGTTCATCCGGGCGGCACGGGCGGCCGGGGTGGGACAAATCGTCTATACCTCGTTCTTCGCCGCCGCCCCCGATGCCGTCTTCACCCTGGCCCGCGACCACTTTGCCACCGAGAAGCTGCTGGCCGATTCCGGGGTGCCGCATACGATCCTGCGCGATAACTTCTACCAGGACGTCTTCCCGCTCTTCGCCGGTGACGACCATCTTCTGCGCGGCCCGGCGGCCGAGGGCAGGGTTTCCGCGGTGGCCCGGGACGACGTCGCCGCGGTGGCGGCAGTGGTGCTCGCCGAAGCCGCCGTGGCCTGGGCCGCCGGGCGGGAACCGGTCCATGCCGGCCACACCTACGACCTGACCGGGCCCGAGGCGTTCGACCTCCATCAGGCGGCAGCGGTGATGACCGAGGTCACCGGGGTGCAGACCCGCTACCTCCACGAGACCGTGGCCGAAGCCCTGGCCTCCCGGGACGGTCTGGGTGCCCCCGACTGGCAGATGGACGCCTGGATCAGCACCTACACCGCGATCGCCTCCGGGGAGCTGGAACCGGTCAGTGCGGATGTCGAACGGCTGCTGGGCCGTCCGGCGCAATCGCTGCGCCGGACGTTGGAACGCCTGCAGGACTGACCGGCACCCGCCCCCGGCGACCGCGCCGGGTCCACGGACCACGAGAACCAGTACGAAAGGCCCTGCCATGTCCCCCACCAACCCTCCGGCCCACCGGCTGGCCATCCTCGACGACCATCAGGACGTCGCCTTGGATTTCGCGCCCTGGACCACGCTGGAGGACGTCGAGATCGTCGTCTTCCACGACACCCTGGCCACCGCCCGGGACACGGTGGAGGCCCTGGCGGGATTCGACATCATCGTCGCCATGCGCGAACGCACGGCCTTCGATGCCGAGATCATCGCCGGCCTGCCCGGGTTGAAGCTGCTGGTCACCACCGGAAAGGTCAACGCCTCCATCGACCTCGACGCCGCCACCGGGGCCGGCATCACGGTCTGCGGGACCGCCGGGTCCACCACCGCCACCCCCGAGCTCACGTGGGCACTGCTCATGGCCTGGATGCGGGATGTCCCGGCCCAACAGGCGTCGTTGCGGGCCGGCACCTGGCAAAACGGTACCGACGTCGGCTTCGGCCTCTGCGGCAGCACCCTGGGCATCCTGGGACTGGGCCGGATCGGTTCACGCATCGCCGCCTACGGGGCGGCCTTCGGGATGGACATCATCGCCTGGAGCCAGAACCTGGAAGCGGACCGGGCCGCCGCGGCAGGGGCCCGGCTCGTGGGTCGCGAGGAACTGTTCGCCTCCGCCGATGTCCTGAGCGTCCACCTGCAGCTCTCGGAACGCACTCGCGGACTGGTCGACGAGACGAATCTTCGCCTGCTGGGGCCCGCCGGGCTGCTGGTGAACACCTCACGGGCCGCGATCGTGGACCAGGAGGCAATGCTTCGGGGTCTGCATGAAGGCTGGCTGGGCGGCGCGGCACTGGATGTCTTCGACGTCGAACCGCTCCCGGCCGACCACCCGGTCATCGCCGCGCCGCGGACCGTGCTCAGCCCGCATCTGGGCTACGTCACCCGGCAGACCTACGAGGTCTTCTACGGGCAGGCCTTCGAGAACGTGAAGGCCTGGCTGGCCGGTGCCCCGTTGCGTCGGCTGAACTAGGACGCGCCCGGCGGCCTCCGAACCCCGCGGTTCCTCGATACGATGGATCCATGTCAGCAGAGGAACGCCGCGAGGGCCAGTGGGCCCCCCGCAACCGGGAATGGAAGTTGGCGCACCACCTGCTTCCCGCCTTCGTCATGGCCGGGTTCCTCATCGGGCTGGGGATCTGGGCGCTGGTCCTGCAATCGCTGCTCTTCGGGGTCCCCCTGGTGGCCTTCGGGATCGGGACCGTCGTGTCACTGTTCCGCGAATTCCGGCTGACCCCCGACGCCCGGCTTCCCGAGCTCAGCGCAGTGGACACCTCCAGCGGTTTGCGGGCCTCCACCCGTTTCGCCTACCGCCATAATTCGGCGGCCTTTGCCGCGGCCACGGTCGGACTCGGGGTCATCGGGCTGGTCGCCGCGCTGGCTGCGGTGGGGAAATTCGCGCTGTGGCACGCAGGATTCGAACGCTTCTGGACCATCGCCGGCGCCATCGTCCTGGGCGTGGCCGGATTCATGATCCTGCGCGAGGGCCTGCGGTTGCTGCGCATCGCCTCCGCCGAGCAGCAACCGGGGGTCTTCCTGACCCGGAGCCGTGTGGTGGTCTTCGGCCCCCTGGGGCTCGCCGAGATGTATTGGCGGGACATGGGCTCGATCAGCGCCGAGAACCCCCGCGGCCGCACCCCCCTGGGCCGGAGAGGCCCGGCGTTGGTGGTCCTGCGTGGCCGCGACCGGACGGCCTCCGACGGTCCGGAAGACCACGGCACCACCGCCCGCAAGGAGGTGGTGGTGCAGGTGGCGTACCTGTTGGCGGACCCGAACGTCCTGCATTCGGCCTTGGTGCACTATCTCGAGCACCCGGCCGACCGGCCCGAACTGGGAACGACGCTGGCGCTGGAGCGCCTAGCCGGCGTTCGGTGACACTCCGGGGTAGAGCAGGATGTCCCCGTCGCGGACCTCGACCTTGTGGATGCGGGCGTTGACGGTTGCCGGCAGGCAGAGTGCCTCACCGGTCTTGAGGCAGAAACGGGCCGAGTGCACGGGGCATTCGACTTCGCCGTCTTCGATCCAGCCTTCGGCCAGCGACGCGGTTTCATGGGTGCATTCGTCGTCGAGCGCGTAGAAACCACCGTCTTCGCTGTGGAAGATGGAAATATCGTTTCCGGTTCCCGTGTCATCGGAGTCGATGACCTTGGCCTCGCCTTCTTCGATGTCTTCGACCGGTCCCACATTGATGGGTTCGCTCACGGTGTCACTCCTTGGTTGGTGCAGCGGGACACCAATCGGGTCCCTGTCTTTCCAGTGTTGTCCAACGCCGTTCGCCGCGCAATGTGGCCCGTCACAACGGGGGCGCCCCCTCCGGGAAGCACCCCCGTTGTGACATCGAGCCCGGACCCCCGGTTCCCGGTCAGTCCCCCTCGACGCCGGCACGGTGCGCGCCCCGTGGACGCTGCCCCGGTCCATCGCCTACCGGCTCCATGGCCTGGGCGGCCGGCACGGGGGCCATGGACGGCACGCGGGACGGTTCGCTGCCGCCACCACCGGCTCCCACGGACACCGGTTCACGGTGGTCCGTCGGCCCGGGCACGTCGCTGGCCGCCAACTGCCCCTCGGCCGCCGAGGTCGCCGGTATCTCACGCTCGATGCGGGTGGCCAGCTTCGATTCCTTCATGAAGAACAGGGCGATGGTCGCGGCGATGGCCAACGGGACCATCCACAGGAACAACGGGACCAGGGCCTCGTTATAGGCCGAGACGATGACCTCGCGGATCGGGGCCGGCAGCGAGGTGACCAGTTCGGGGGTCAGCGAGTTGGTGCTGGCTCCCGACGAGGCGCCATCGGGCAACTTATCGGCCAGGATGTCCTTCAACCGGCTGGCGAAGAGCGAACCGACCACTGCCGAGCCCAGGGTGGCCCCGACCTGGCGGAAGTAGTTCTGCCCGGCGGTCGCCGTGCCGACGAACTTCAGCGGGAAGGAGTTCTGCGCCACCAGGGTGAGCATCTGCATGCTCATGCCCAGCCCCAGACCGATCACGCCCAGGAACACACAGATCATGTAGACCTCCGTGTCGGAGTGGATGGTCGAAAGCAGTCCGAGGCCCAGGCCCAGCGTGCCGGCCATCATGACCTTCTTATAGCGCCCCGAGGCCGAGACCTGGCGCCCCACGACGATCGAGGTCACCAGCAGGGCGCCCATCATCGGGATCATCAGCAAGCCGGCTTGGGTCGGGCCGAAGCCTGTGACCATCTGCAGGTAGGTGGGCATGTAGCCGATGGCCCCGAACATCGCGATGCCGACCATCAGGGCCGCGAATGTCGTCAGGACGAAGTTGCGGTTCTTGAACAGCATCAGCGGGATCACCGGTTCGGAGACCTTGCGCTCGACCAGGACGAAGGCCACCGCGAAGACCAGGGTGGCCGCGAACAGTCCCAGGATCTCGGGGGAATCCCAGGCGTAGGTGTTCCCGCCCCAGGTGCAGGCGAGCACCAGGGTGGTGGTGGCGATCCCCATCATCATCATCCCGACGACGTCGATCTTGGGGCGGGCCTCGTTGACCGTCCGGGGCACATGCAGCAGGAAGATGGTGGCCAGCACCGCCAGGACGCCCAAGGGCAGGTTCAGCCAGAAGGCCCAACGCCAGCCCGGCCCCTCCGTCAGCCACCCACCGAGCAGTGGTCCGGCGACCGAGGACAAGGCGAAGACCCCACCCATGACGCCCATGTATTTGCCGCGCTCACGAGCCGGGATGACGTCGGCGATGGTGGCCTGGGAGAGGATCATCAACCCGCCACCACCGAGCCCCTGGACGACGCGGGCGAGGATGACGCCGTTCATGGTGCCGGAGAGGGCGCCGAGCACAGACCCGCTCATGAAGATCAGGATGGCGATGATCAGCAGCGGTTTGCGCCCGAAGAGATCTCCGAGCTTGCCGTAGACCGGCATCATGATGGTGGAGGCCAGGATGAACGCCGTGATGATCCACGCCATGTGTTCGACGCCGTTGAGCTCGCCCACCATGGTGGGCAGGGCGGCGGAGAGCACGGTCTGATTCAGCGAGGCCATCAGCATCGTGATCATCAGGGCCGCGAAGAGCAGCATGATGTGGTTCTTGCTGCCGAGCACCGGCTTGGCTCTGGTGGTTTTAAGCGTTGTCATGGGTGGCTTGCATTACCTCTCGGAAAATCTTGACGGTTGAGTCGATATGCAGATCGATGTCGGCGACGGTCCCTTGTGGATCGGAACGGTAGGCGAATCGGGTGATGGTTCCCGCGAGCATGAGCAGCGCCCGGGCGGAATCCTGGCCATCGGGCAGCAGGTTGAGTGTCTCCTCGGCAGCGTCGCTGTCCATGCGTTCGTGCAGGATTTCGTCGACCAGCTGTTCGGCGGCGTTGATGTGCTGGACCATCCGACCCTTGAGTTCCGGATACCGGGTGATGATGTCGCGCCTGACCTGGTAGGCGTGGCCCCGGCCGAGACTCGTCGCCATCACCCCGGCAAGGATCCTGACGATCCGGGTCAGCAGGTCCGCATCACTGCTGCGGAACTTCTCCAGCAGTTCATCGGACACCAAGGGTGCCCGCGTGCCCAGAATGGCGTCTTCCTTGGTGGGGAAATAGTTGAAGAACGTTCGTTTGGAGACCCCCGCACGGGAGGCGACCGCCTCGATCGTCACGGAGACCGGCCCGTCTTCGAGCGTCATGGCAGCTGCGGCGTCATGAATCGCGTTCCAGGTCTCGAGGCGGTTGCGCTCACGCTGGGTCAAGGGCACTTCTTGCATAGGTACAGTTTATGCACTCATGCAAAGATTGCACAACTGCAATCTTTGTGGAATAGACCACATTTTTTCCTTGACAGGCCCCTGTCGCTCGGTAGGATCGCCCGTACGCCACGGGTGTGTGGCACCTCACATTTCGCATCTTCGGGAGTCTCGATATGAAGCCACGCGCGCATTCGATCCAGAGAGCCGGCGTCGTCGTCGCGGGCCTCGCATTGGCCGCCACGACCCTGGTGGCGCCGGCCCAGGCCGCCGCCCCCGCGGGGGGCAGCCACGGAAGCCACCACGGTGGCGGGCCGGGAGGCCACCACGGCGGGGGCCACGGCAACGGCCATGGCGGTCATCCTGGCGGGGGTCATCACGGCGGGGGTCATGGATCTGGGCACCACCGGCCGGGAACCAGCACCATCCAGTTGCTGGGCATCAATGACTTCCACGGTCGGATCGAGGCGGGCGGCACTTCGGCCGGCGCCGCGGTGGTGGCGGGAGCCGTCAAGGAGTTGTCCGGCAAGAAGAAGCACAACACACTGTTCGTCTCCGCGGGCGACAACATTGGCGCCTCGACGTTCACTTCCTTCTCCCAGGACGACACCCCCACCATCGACGCACTACGCACTGCCGGGCTGGATGTCTCCTCTGTGGGAAACCACGAATTCGACCGCGGCATCGACGACCTGAAGAACCGGGTCATCCCGCGCTACGGAAAGCACAACAGGAACGCCGGGGCCGACTACGCACTGGGCGCCAACGTCTACCATGAGGGCACCCACCAGCCAGCGTTGAAGGAATATGCGCTGCGCAAGGTCCAGGGCGTCACGGTCGGCTTCATCGGCGTCGTCACCGAACAGACCAAATCGTTGGTCACCCCCTCCGGCGTGGCCGGCCTCGACTTCGGTAACCAGCTCGAGGCCGTCAACCGGGTCTCGACCCAGCTTTCCGACGGCAAGAAGTCCAATGGTGAGGCGGACGTGATCGTTCTGCTGGCCCATGAGGGGTCTGCCAGCACCGACTGCTCGGCGATCGCCGACGAGGACACCGCCTATGGGGAGCTCGTCCGCGGGGCATCGGCCGACGTCGACGCCATCTTCTCCGGCCATACCCACCAGGAATACGCCTGCTCTTTCCCGGTGGAGGGGTGGTCGTCCTCGATGAAGCGCCCGGTGGTCCAGGCCCATGAATACGGCACCACTCTGGACCGGGTGAAGATCACCGTGGACCGTCGTTCCAAGAAGCCGGTCGCCCTCTCGGGTTCACTGGTGGAGCTGACGAAAACGAACCACGCCGGCGAGACGGTTCCTGCCTTCCCAGCGGATCGGCGCGTGGCACGGGTCGTGAAGAAGGCGGCCGAACAAGCAGAGATCGTCGGCGCAGAACAGGTGGGCCGGATCAGCGCCGACATCCTGCGCGGCGGGAACGAGCCGGGGGCCGACCGCGGCGTCGAATCCTCGATGGGTAATCTCGTGGCGGATATGCAACTGTGGGCGACCTCCAACGAGGATTTCGGCGGCGAACCGGCACAGATCGCCCTGATGAACCCGGGAGGCCTGCGGGCCGACCTGCTGTATGGCACGAACGGGACCGTCACATATAAGGACGTGGCCAACGTCCAACCATTCGGCAACACCTTGTGGACCGAGGACCTCACCGGGGCTCAGTTGAAGACCGTGCTGGAAGAACAGTGGCAGCCCGATGGCTCCAGCCGGCCCAAGCTGCATCTGGGGATCTCCGAAGGCCTGGACTACACCTACACGGAGGATGCGGCCCGCGGCTCACACATCACCTCGATGACCTTCGACGGTGCGGCCATTGCCGACGACGACGTGTTCAAGGTGGTTATGAACTCGTTCCTTGCCGCCGGTGGTGACAACTTCACCACGTTGGCCGAGGGGGCAAACGCGACCGACTCGGGCCAAAGCGACCTGGTCGCTGCCCTGGATTACTTCGAGGCCCACGACGTCGTCGACCCGGCCCCGCTGGGCCGGGCCGTCGCGCAGTAGTCGCAGTGTCCGCGCCGGCCATTCGCCGGCGCGGCCGTTGCCGGCCGCCTTCAGCCCATGCGCGAATTCGCCAGGATGATGCCGATGGGGGCCGATACCAGGATGATCACGATCATCGCCCGGTATCCATAAAGCCACCACCGCTGTTCCGAGGCAGCACCGCGGGCCGCCCAGATGAACAGGCCCATGGCGACGACGATCAGCCCCGCACCAATCCACGTCAGCAACGTCAGGGAGAACATCGAGCCACCCAGTACGGCGATATTGGCGAGGTTGTACGTCAAGACTTCGGCCGAAACGAAGCCCTCCGACGGGGTTTTTACGGCCAACCGGGCCTGGCCCAGGCCCAGCACCACTTGCGCGACACCGACCACCAGCACCAGATAGGCGACCGCCCAGGCGGCCAAATAGGACGGGGAGGCGGCACTGATGGCGGAGAAGAGACCACCGAGCAGCATGCCGAGGCCACCGATGACGAGGAAGGGAGTCGCTGTTCTGTTCACGCCTACAGACTACGGATTCACCGTCTCCCGTGGAACAACCCTCAGGCCCGGTTCTTCAGGGTGTCTTGACGCCGAAACTCCCGCACCCATACGGAGAGCGTGAATCCGGAGCCTGCGACGATGAGCGCGCCGATCACGGGCAGCCACCAGGATTCCCCGAAGAGCCCGAAGACCAACAGCAGTAGACCCACGAGGATCATGGCGCAGTAGGCGGCAATCAGGAGGCGTTGCTGGGTGGAGAAGCGCATACGCGCACCGTACCGCGTATTCGCCGACCTTTCGAGAGGCGGGCAACACCTGAGAGACTCTGCCCATGAGCGTTTCCTTCCAGTGCACGACGTGGACCACCATCCCTCAGGAACACTTATTCGATCTGGCCCGGAACATCGACACCCATCAACAATCGCTGGCGAAGTCCCGGGAGGAGGCCATCGCCGGTGTCACTTCCGGCCTCATCTCACTCGGTGAGAACGTGACATGGCGGGCTTGGCACTTTGGCGTCCCCCTGAAGATGACCAGCCGCATCATGCAGATGGAAGCACCGCACTCCTTCATCGACGAACAGGTCAAGGGCCCGTTCCGCTGGTTTCGTCATATCCATGAGTTCAGCCAGGAGTCGGGGGGAACAACCATGGTTGACCGCGTCGATTTCGCCGCACCGTTCGGCCCTCTCGGTCGTTTGGCAGAGAAGCTCTTCCTGGCCCGTTATCTGCAGAAGCTCATCGAGGAGCGGAACCGCCATCTCAGCGCCGGGCCCGTGGACTAATTAGCGGCCCTGATTGCGCGGATGCTTCCGTGCAACGCGTTCATTTCCGCGCTTATGGTTGCCGGTGATTCGCGCCATGAGTGCCTGCGGTTCTTGTGTTTCGATGTCGGCCAGGAAGCACGTGGCCATCATCCCGCGCAGTGTTGACGCCCGCCGGCCCTGATGGAAGATCACGACGGAACCGCCACGGGCACACGGTTTGTCAGCCCCCTGCCGCACCAGCCGCGTCTCGCACCGCTTCCGGCCACGGCCGCCAGTGCCCATCGGAAGGGAGCATGGCTTCTGCCACCTCCATCCTTCCCTCGGGCACATCCTCGGCATGGATGCACCCGGCTTCTTCCCACCGGCCCGGCTCGGCCAGCCGATAATCGACAGATTGGTCGTCGTTGGGATTAATTCGTTCAAAATAGCCGCCTGAGACGACGGCTCGCACCACGGATTCAAGGTTTTCCAACAGCTCCTGGACATCGTCATCGCAGGCATCGCAACCGCATACCGGATAGTGGGCGTCGTAGAGGGCGCCAGCGTGCAGGAAGATCCCCGGGAACCCGGTGAAGACGAAGGTCAGCGGGGCCGCGAGCAGGTTGGACGGGACGACCCGGACCGCGTGGACGACGTCCTCCGAGGGGAACAGCAGATCGGAAGCAACCTCCGGGTCCCGTTCGGCGACGACGTCAAAGGCGTCCAACAGCCAGTCGAGCTGGGCATCAGCGACCTCATGCAAGGGAGCGAACCGGTGTCGATGGCCCACCGTGGAGTAGGCGCGCGAAGGCGGAGACATCCCTTCCCACCGATGGCCGTAGGCGATCGGGGCGCCCTGTCCATCGCGATGGATCTCCGGGGTGAACTCCGGGCGCCGGTATCCGCTCATGGCCCCACGATAACCGCTGGGATACCCCCTGGCGAGGGGAATCCTGCTGCGGGGATGGCGGGCTCTCCACCCGCGGATGACCCGGCGTATGTCTCCGGATGACGCGACGCGTTTGCCCGATCGGCGTTCCCGCCAGCAGAATCGAACCCAAGAATCAAGAGATCCAACCTGAGGCCCTGGCCGGTTGGACGGCAACCCCCTTCGCCATAGTGGGGTGCCCCAGGTGACGATTCGACGCCGTCCCGACCGGGAGGCGTAAGTATGGCGCAGCGCCACGCTCGCCATGACAGCGAAGGAACGCCATGACCCAGACCCTTGCAGAAACCAGCATTTCCAACCGCGCCGAACGCCTCGATTCCGCGGGATCCGCCTGGGCGGAACGGATCGGTCAGAACACTGCCAGCGCATCGCTGCAGTTCCGCGCGACGGCCGACCCGGTGGGCTCGGTCGGTTCGACCATCCGCGCCGGACGCCACGAATTCACCGTCGACGAACCGGCGGCATTGGCCGGGGACGACGTCGCCGCCAGCCCCGTCGAATACGCCCTCGGGGCGTTGATCTCCTGCCAGGTGGTGGTCTACCGCCTCTATGCTCACCAGCTGGGCATCACGATCGACTCGCTGGACATCTCGGCGGACGCCGACCTGGATGTGCGCGGCCTGTTCGGCATCGAGGACAAGGTCCGCCCGGGATTCGGTGATGTGCGGCTGACCGTGGACGTCTCGGGTCCGGCCACCGAGGAACGCTATGCCGAACTCCAGGCGGCCGTCGACGCCCACTGCCCGGTATTGGACGTCTTCACGAACCCGACCCCGGTGACCACGACCCTGCGGGTCAACTCCTAGAAGGCGGCCAGCAGCCGACTCCCAACAGGACCTCCGAACCGGCTGTACCTGCCGAATTGCACGGTGTTGTCCCTGGGGCTGCGGCTCCTGGTGTCCAGTCACGATCCATGAAGCAGCGATCTCTTGATGTTCATGAAGTGAGCTTCTGTCTAGTTCGACGGTCCAGTGACAACTGTCCGGCTCCCGGCACCGTGATGGCCAAGTTGAAACCGCTGAGCTGTCGTGGATCGGGGTCTTCCCCGAGGACCAGTGCGCCCAGGCCTGCCACTGCCGGCGGCGGGAGCCGTCAGCAGGGCAGTGGCGGTGGCCGGCAGCCTCCAGAGGTCCCCCTGAACCACAAGGTGTAGGCGGGCAATCCTCCGATGCCACCGAGCTAGAGGTAGCCGGTTGCCCCGGCGGCCTCGAGCTAGTCGGGGTGGCTCCGGGGGCCTACCCCACACCAAGGGCAGACACGACGCGACATGGGGAGTCCTCCCCATCGCATGTCAAGGCTCCATCTGGAAGACTACTCCCGATCACCCGAAATACTTTCGATGGAGGAAATTTTGAGCAGCAGCACCCCCAACCCCTATGGCAACCCCGGAGGGGTCACCATGCCCACCCATGGTGAGGCTCCCTTGGACCAGCCGCTCTACGGGGCCAGCTTCGGCCAGGCCATCAAGCGCTTCTTCAAGAAGTATGCGACCTTCTCGGGTCGGGCCAGCCGCAGCGAGTTCTGGTTCTTCGCGCTTTTCAACGCCATCGTCTACACCGTGTTCTACGGCTTGGCGATCGGATTCGGACTGGCCGGCTCCGACCCCGTCACCGGTGAAATGGGTGCCGGCGGGGCCATCCCCTCCTTGGTGATCGGGCTCTATGGGTTGGCCATCATCATCCCGTCCATCGCCCTGAGCGTCCGCCGCCTGCACGACGGCAACTTCAGCGGATTCCTGTACCTGCTGATCCTGGTGCCGATTCTCGGTGGGCTCGTGGTCCTCGTCCTCATGATCATGCCCTCCGTCCCCGAAGGTGCTCGTTTCGACGCCGATGGCGGCGCGGCAGCCTACGGGAACGCCTTTGGCACCTCTGCCGGGTACCCGGGAGCACCGGCTGCCGGCGGCGGTTTCGCGGGCCAGAACCCCCCACAGGGCTACCAGCAGCCCACCGACCCGACCCAGGGCTAGCCAAGCCCCGGCGATGTCCCGGCGGTCCGCCGCCGGGGCATCGGCCCCGCACGCCAGCGCACACCGCCTGGCCTCGACTCCCCCGGAGAACCCCTTGAGCGCTGGTTACCCCAACCCCTACGGCGGCCCCGCGGGATCCGTCGCCCCGTAAAGCAACCCCTCGGGGCGCACCGTCACCTTCGGGGAGGTCCCGGTGGAGCAGCCGCTCTACGGCGCGGATTTCTATCAATCCGTGAAGCGCTTCTTCGGCAAATATGCAACCTTCAGTGGTCGAGCGAGCCGGAGTGAGTACTGGTGGTTCTGCCTCTTCAACAGCATCGTCTATCTCGTCCTCTTCGCCGTGTTCATCGTTCTCGGGGTCGGTGGCATGGACCCGGTGACCGGCGAGATGGGGCTCGGCGCCGCCTTCCCGCTCCTGCTGCTCACTGTCTACTGGCTGGGGACCTTCGTCCCGAACATCGCGCTCTGCGTGCGTCGGCTGCATGATGGGAACTTCAGCGGGCTGTTGTACCTGCTCACCCTGATCCCTTTCTTCGGCGGGGCTGCTCCTCTTCATCCTCCTGCTCATGCCCTCGGCCCCCCGCCGGCGCCCGTTTCGACGCGGATGGCGGAGCGGCAGCCGGCGCGGCCATGCTCGGGGCACCCACCGGGCATCCAGGCTCCGCGGTCGGCTACCCCGGCGCCCCGGCCGGCGATCCCGCGGGGCAGTACCCTCCACAGGGCCACCGGCAGCCCACCGATCCGACGCGGGGCTAGTCACGCCCCACGGATGTCCCGGCGGTTCAATGCCAGCACCGAGAGCCCGATGCACACCAGACCCACCCCTGCCAGCAGGAGGGCCGCCGGGACATCCACCCCGCTCACCAGCGGGGATTGTCCGTAGGCCCAGTAGTAGGGCGACAGCCCGTGCAACCATTCCAGTTCCGGATTCTGGTTGCCGATGGCGTTGAAGGCGTATCCCAGCACCGCCACCACGGCTCCGACGCCGATCCCGTGGATCCGCCGCCCCCCGATAGCCCCGCCCAATAAGGCGAAGGAGCCGTTGAAGAACACCAGCAGGGCGAACATCAGCACCCCTGCCACGGCATGGCCGGCGTCGATCCCCAGTTCCGAGGGCCCCTTGAGGATCAGCAGCACGGCCAGGATGAACAGGTGCAGGAGCAGGATCCTCATGACCAGCGCCGCGGCCCGTTCGAGGACCAGCTGGCTGCGGGTCACGCCGTGGGCCAGGGTGAGTTCGAGCAGGCCCGATTCCTCATCCCCACCAATGGCAGCCGCCCCGGCGCCGACGGCCATGATCGTCATCAGCAGGAAGCCGATCAGGCCGAAGACGGTCGCCTGGGTGTAGCCCGGTCCGCTGGTGATCTGGCCGTAGTTCAACGCGTCGACGAGTTCGGGGGGCAGGGACTGGATCATTTGCTTCATCTGCTCGCTGCCCCCGATGGACGGGTAGAGCGGCAGATACAGGCCCATCACCGCCAGCATGGCCAGCGCCCAGATGAGCATCGAGGCCTTCGCATCGATGAGCGCCTTGGAGAAGAGCGGAAGGACTCGCGGACGGCTTTGCCGGCCGCGGTGCAGGGCGGTGGCGCTCATGAGGTGGTCCTTCCGGCGCCGTGGTGCCCGTCGGTGGTTCCCGGGGTCCGGTACAACCCCAAGACCACCTCTTCCAGATCCGGTTCCTCCACGGCCAGGTCCACGGGCCGCAGCCGGGGCAGGAGGTCCACCAGCTCAGCCACCGGACCGGACCACGTCGCCGAGGCCTGGCACACCGGCCGGCCGTCGCCGTCTTGCATCTGCTCCAGCCGTAACCCGTCGAGGCCTTCCAGCGCCCCCAATAGCCCCCGCACCTGGTCGACGGGCAGCGGGGTTTGGATGCGCAGGCGGCTGGTGGCTCCCTCGCGTAGTTCGGCGACCGTGGAGGTCGTGGCAATGGCTCCTTCGCGCAGGATCGCCACGGTGTCTGCCGCCTGTTGGATCTCGCTGATGACGTGCGAGGAGAGGAAGACCGTTTGCCCGGCTTCGCGTGCTTCGGCGACCAAGGACAGGAATTCTTGTTGCATCAGCGGGTCCAGTCCGCTGGTGGGTTCATCGAGGATGAGCAGTTCGGGTTCGTGCATGAAGGCCTGGATGATCCCGAGCTTCTGCTTATTGCCCTTGGACAGCCGACGGGTCTGCCGATCCAGGTCGAGCCCGAG
This sequence comes from Arthrobacter sp. AOP36-A1-22, assembly GCF_052377615.1. NCBI lineage: Bacteria > Bacillati > Actinomycetota > Actinomycetes > Micrococcales > Micrococcaceae > Arthrobacter > Arthrobacter sp. AOP36-A1-22. The sequence continues at coordinate 129,902 of NZ_JBQSWX010000002.1, read as the reverse complement.
GCGTTCCGCCAGCCCCTCGACCCGGCCGGAGGCGACGGGCCCGCTGATGTCCTCGAAGTGGCGCAATAGCCGCCGTCCGGTGGTCCTGCCCTCGAGGATCAGTTCCCCGGGCAGGTAGCCGATGCGTCGTCGGAGGTCCGGACCGGCCTGGCGCGGTGGGACGCCGAGGACACCGAGGTGTCCGGCGCTGGGCCGGATGATGTCCAGCAGGCAACGCATCAGCGTGGTCTTTCCGGCGCCGTTGGGCCCGATGACCCCGAACACGGATCCGCGCGGGACGGCGAAGTCGATACCGTGCAGGACCTCGTTGTTTCCGTAGCTCTTGTGCAGTCCAGTGACTTCAATGGCGTGGCCCATGACCGTCCTTTTCTTCGAGCGTGGTGGCGGCTTCCCGCGTAGCGTCAAGGAATGCGGAGTCCGTATACAACGGATGCGTATAAAGGTCGACGGCGGGGACCGCGAGTCGGTCGATGGCTTCCACACCGAACCCCTGCTGGCCCAAACCACGGGCGACATGGCGACCCAGGACCAGCAGGCCCAACGACTGGGTGACCATCAGGGCGGCAGTGGCTTCGGGGTCCCCGACCTGGCGCATAGTCCCGGCCCGGGCGCCGTCCTGGAGGATCTGCAGAGTCAGGGAGAAGTAGGCGTCGAAGAGGGAGTCCCCTGCCTCCGAATCCTCCACCACCGCTCGTCGGATATAGGCGAGCTCACGTTCATATGCAGCGGGGTTGGCCAGATATTCGGTCAGTGCGTCACGCAGCTTGGCGGGGTCTTGGGACTTGGCGGTGGCCGATTCATGGGCCGTTTCCAACACGTGGGTATCGCAGGCCCGGCGCAGCCCCTCCTTGGTGCCGAAATAGTGGATGACCAGCCCTGGGGAGACCTCGGCGGCGGAGGCGATGTCGCGCACCGTGGTCCGGGAGAAGCCGTGCCGACCGAAGAGGGTGATCGCGGCATCGCGGATCCTGGCCCGGGTCGTGACATCACCATCAATTGAACGCATGTTTAAGATACTAAACAACGGTTCAGCATAGTCAAGGGTCGGACGCTGCACGCACGCAAAGGAGGCGGCCCCGCAGTGGGGGGCCGCCTCCTTTCGTCAGGGAATGAGCCTAGGCATTCACTGCCTGGCATGCTCCCTTCCATGCCTCCCAGCCGGCATAGCTGCCGTCGAGCTCGATGACGTCGTGACCGGCACGGCGCAGGGCGCTGGCGGCGACCGAGTTACGCACCCCGCTCTGGCAGTAGGTCACGATGGTGCCCGAGGTCGGCAGCTCGTCCTGGTGCCACAGGACGCGCCCGCCACTGAGCTGTTCGGAGCCGGGGATGTGGCCCTCCGCGTGTTCGGTCTTATTGCGCACATCGAGCACGAGTGCCGCGTCGAAGCCCTCGAGTTCCTCTGGCTGGAGCAGCGCCGGGGTATGCATCGGCAGCCCCTCCAGGCCGGTGACGTAACCGGCGACCCGGTCGATCCCGACCCGCACCAGGTGGTCCCACATCTCCTGGGCTTGATCCTGGGTGTCCGCCAGCAGAACCAGTGGACGCTCATCGGTCTCCGGGTCCACCGCCCAGGCGCCATAGCTGGCAATCTTCTGACCAGCGGGGATGTTCAGCGAGTGGTCCACCGTGCCCTGGTGCACCTCGTGGTGTGATCGGGTATCGACGAAGCTCACCGTGTCCAGTTCGAGATCGCGGCGAACGTCGTCGGTGGAGAGCTCCTCCAGGGCGGGGCGTTCGCCCAGCATCGCCGGGCCATCTCGGTTTTCCCGCTTCATCCGACCGAAGTAGGCATGGGCATCGGGCTGGCCGTTGAGCAGCTCGTGAACGAAACCCTGCTCGTCATTAGCGGCAATGTACGGTCCCCACCAGGAGTAGAGGCGCTCATACCCGACGGTGGTCGCCGGGACCGCACCGAGGGCCTTGCCGCAGGCGCTGCCCGAACCATGGGCCGGCAGGACCTGGACGTAATCCGGTAGGGCCAGGAACTTCTCGCGCAGGCTCGTGAAGATGAGGCTGGCCCCTTCGAACCGGGTATCCACTCCTCCGGCTGCCTCGTCGAGCAGATCCGGCCGGCCGAGGTCCCCGACGAAGACGAAGTCCCCGGAGAGCATGAAGCCGGGCTGATCGGAGAAGGCCCCGTCGGTCACCAGGAACGAGAGGTGCTCCGGGGTATGCCCGGGGGTATGGGAGGCGGTGAGCTTGATGTTCCCGACGGTGATGTCATCGCCGTCGTAGAGCCGGTTGGCCTCGAAGTCATATTGCCAGTCGGGGCCACCTTCGCCGGAAACATACATTTCGGCCCCGGTGGCAGCGGCCAGTTCACGGGTACCTGAGAGGTAGTCGGCGTGGATGTGGGTTTCGGTCACCGCGACGATGCGCATGCCGTTTTCCGCCGCAAGGTCCAAATAGGTCTGGATGTCCCGGCGGGCGTCGACCACCACGGCCTCGCCGTTGCGCTGACAGCCGATGAAGTAACTTGCCTGCGCCAGATCTTGGTCGTAAATGCGCTCGAGTAGCATGCGATCTCCTTCGCGTGATTCGATACCCCGGGGGGTATTGGTTTCATGACGACAATAATACACCCGGGGGTATTTCTCAACCAATGGGTCCCCGGCGTCGAAACTGTTTTAGTAGTGCGTAGGGGTGTTTCAGGCGGGGATGGGGTGATGGGTTTCCTTCAGCCGGGCGGCGACGACGATCGCCGTGAGTACGCTCAGGATCGCTGCCATGACGACCGCGGCCTGCAAGCCCAGGGCGTCGGCCACCAGGCCTCCCGCGATTGCACCCACCGCGTAGCCCGCATCACGCCAGACCCGGTAGACCCCCACGGCCCTCCCCCTCCAGGCTGGATGGGCAACGTCCCCGACAACGGCCAGCAGCGTGGGGTAGACCATCGCGGTTCCGACCCCCAGCAGCGCGGCCGCTGCCGCCCAGATGCCGAACCCGTCTCCGGCGGCGATGACGGCGAGCGCAACTCCTTGGACGGCCATCCCCCAGACCACCAGCTGTTTGCGCCCGATCCGGTCGGACAGTGCTCCGGTGACTAGCTGCCCAAGGCCCCAGACGCCCGGGTAGATGGCGAAGAGGAGTCCGATCCGCCCGTCGCTGAGGTGAGCCGTGGCGAACAGTAGGGGGAAGACGCCCCAGGAGAGCCCGAAGTTCAGGTTGTTCACCAACCCCGCCCAGCTGGCCGAGGAGAGTGAGGGGTCCTTGAAGCTGGTCAGCTCGGCGATCCGCCGGTTGTCCAGCTGCGCGTCCGCCCGGGTGGGGCCCGCAGACCGTGCCGTCGCCTGTTGTTCTGCTTCCAACCGGGCGTGGCCCTTGGTTTCACGGACGAACAGGCCGGTGAGCACGAGCCCGAGGGCCGTATAGGCGATCCCGAGGAGGAACGGGGCGGGACGCAAACCGAATTGTTCGGCCAGATGCCCGGTCAGCAGGGAGGTGATGGCCACGGCACCGTATCCCGCCGCTTCGTTGAACCCCATCGCCAGGCCTCGCCGGTTCGGTCCGATCAGGTCGATCTTCATCACCACGGTGGTGGACCAGGTCAGGCCCTGGTTGACGCCCAACAGGATATTCGCGGCCACGACCCATCCCCAGCTGGGAGCCAGGATGAGCATCAAGGGGACCGGGACGGCGAAAAGCCAACCTATCATCAGTACTGGTTTGCGCCCGTGACGGTCCGAGAGCGTTCCGGCGAACCAGTTGCTGACGGCCTTGGCGATGCCGAAGGCCGCGACATAGGAAAAGATGAACGTGTACCCGGAGAGGCCGAACTCGGCGCCGGCGAGCAGGGGCAGCACCGTTTGCTGCTGGCCCACCATTCCACCGACGAGGGCGTTGACCGCCACGAGCAGCACGAACTGCGGGGCATTCGCCCGCAACCCCAACACGGGGATCCTCGCGCCGGACTTTTTCTTCATGCGGGACTTCCCTTCGGTCGGTGTCAGGCGGTTCGGCGAGAGCCGCTTCAGCGGCCCGGGTTTCAGGCTTGCTGACCCTGCTGCTCCAGTTGGGAGCGGACGGTATCCATATCGAGTTCCTTCACGGCTTCGATGACCTTTTCCAGCTCCTTCCCTGGCAGGGCACCCGGCTGACTGAATACGAGGATGCCATCACGGAAGGCCATCAGTGTCGGGATGGAGCTGATGCCCGCGGACGCCGACAGGGCTTGTTCGGCCTCCGTGTCGACCTTTCCAAAGAGTACGTCGGCATGGTTGTTCGAGGACTTCTCGTAGGTGGGGGCGAACGAACGACACGGTCCGCACCAGGCCGCCCAGAAGTCCACCAGGACGATGGGGTTCTCTTGCAGGGTTTTCTCGAAGTTCTTTTCGGTCAGGTCGATGGTGGACATGTTGACTCCTTTTCGTGGTGACGGTGGTTCCGTCGAATAGTTAGCGGGAGGTCGTGATGACGGGCTCTTCGTTGGAGGCGAGGAAGCGGGCCTTGCACGAGGGAATGAGGTACCTGCAGGCCACCGCGGCCACCGCCAGTACGACCCCGAGAATGCCGACCACCAGGTTGGCCGGGGCCGGTAGCTCCTGGACCAGGACGAACACGCCCATGGCCAGGACGAACACCCCAAATCCCTTGCGCAACGCGTTTTCGGGGATCCTGCCGGCCAGCCGCGAACCGACCAGTGAACCCAGGATCGCTGCGGCAGTCACCCCCGACACCAGGGCCCAGTCCAGGGAGATGGTGGTCAGGTACCCGCCCAGTCCGGCGAAGGACTTCAGGGCGATGACCACCAATGAGGTGCCGACGGCCACGGGCATGGACAGCCCGCCCATCAGCGCCAGCGCGGGAACAACAAGGAATCCGCCGCCGGCACCGACGAGCCCGGTGAACAGGCCGACGACCAGGCCTTCGAGGATGACCTTGCCCAGCGGAAGATCGCCGTCGTGCACCTGCGCACCTCCGCCCTTGCGGCCACGGATCATGGCCATCGACGTGGCAACCATCATCAGCGCGAAGGCGATCATGAGCACCGTTCCGGGGATATGTCCGCCCAGCAGTCCGCCGCCGAAGGCCCCCGCCATGCCGGCGGCCCCGAAAACCAGGCCGGTGCGCCACTTCACCCGGCCGTTGCGGGCATGACTCACGGCACTGACCGCCGAGGTGGCCCCCACCACGAACAACGAGGCGGCGATGGCCTCCTTGGGATTCATTCCTGCGACATAGGTCAGGATCGGAACGGTGAGGATGGAGCCACCCCCGCCGAGCAGGCCGAGGGAGAGTCCGATCAGCACCGAAAGGACGAGTGTCAACAGGAGGGTCAGCGTCATGGCAGGGTCCTTATCGGAAGTCGGAGGAAGGCGGGGGCCCTCGGGCTAGGCGGTGGGCAGGCCGGCGCCCTGCCAGGCGGACATGCCGCCGGCCATGGTGTCCGCCGTGTAGCCGGCGGCGTTGAGCGCATCGGCCACCTGGGCACTGCGGTTTCCGCTGCGGCAGACCACGATCACGGGGCGGTTGGCATCAAGCTCCTCCACGCGTTCGTTCAGTTGTCCCATCGGGATGTGCACGGCGCCGGGGATCATTCCTTCGGCGGTTTCGAAGTCCTCGCGGACATCGAGGACCTGTTCGGTCCTGCGGCGTTGGTCGGTTTCGGTGATCGTGGTTTCAGGCATGGTGGCTCCGTTGGGGTCAGGGGTGGAAATCAGTGGTTCGAACGCGGGATCTGGCCGATCACCGCACGAGGCGCCGGGCAGGTCGCCCCCTGGTTCCATGGCATCTTGGACAGCGCCTGGCCCATGGCGCAGGTGTTGGTGGCCGCCGAGACGGTCAGCCCGGTGCCGATCGCTCCGGAAAGCAGCCGGAGCCTGGGTGAGAGGAACTTCCCGGCCAGCAGGCCGGCGACGACCAGGGATCCAGCCACCAGGCGTACCTGACGCTCGAGATCCCAGCGCTGGACGCCACGGACGACGTCGCCCCCGGCGGCGGCAAAAGCGGGCACCCCGCCATCGAGCACCTGGGCATGGTCGACCCCGACGCCGTCGAGGCGGGTGCGCGCCTGGTCGGCACGGACCCCCGACTGGCAGACCAGCACCACGCGGCCGTCGAGTCGTTCGGCCAGTTCGGCGGTGTGCTCGGAAAGCAACGGAAGCGGCACGTTATAGGAGCCACGAATGTGCATGGTCTCGAATTCGGCGGCGGAGCGGACGTCGATGATCTTCACGTCCTGCTGCTCGTCGATCCAGTTGCGGACCGTCTGCGCATCGAGATCGGTGACGGCGGGTGTTGCAAGGGACACGTCTGCTTCTTCCTGTCGGATCAGTGGTTCCCCAGCAGTCTGGCATATACCCCCCAGGGTATGCAAAAACACCCAGGGGGGTATGATGGGACAACGCCAATCATCACAAGGAGCAGACATGCAACTCGACACCGCCGAACTCACTCCGGTCATCAATCGACTCAAGCGCGCCCAGGGCCAGCTCTCGGCCGTCACCCGGATGATCGAGGAGGGACGGGAGTGCAAGGATGTCGTCACCCAGCTCTCGGCGGTCTCCAAGGCACTGGACCGGGCCGGCTTTGCGATCATTGCCACCGGACTGGAGCAGTGCCTGGCCAGCGAGGACAACTCGATGGACAAGAAGGAACTGGAGCGCCTCTTCCTCTCGCTGGCCTAACTCGTTGGACGGCGCCCCATGCCCTGACTTTGATACCCCCGGGGGTATGTGTCACAGTAGGTTGCAGCAGGACGAATCCTGCTCGTGATGTCACCGAAACCAGGAGAAACCCATGTGCCGAGCCGTAAAATGCCGCAAATGCCAGAAGACGACGTGGGCCGGATGCGGTCAGCACGTCCAGCAGGTCATGGCGAACGTCCCCCGGGCGGACCGGTGTTCCTGCGATCCGAACGCCCCCAAGGATTCCTCGGCATCCGGCGGCTGGCTCTCGCGCCTGTTCAAGCGCACACCGACCAACACCGGGGGTTAAACTGGTCTCCTGACGCCCCTGAGAGGAGCCGCCACCATGGAGCACGACGCACGCCCCACCGTTCCCCCGGCCGATAGCACCCCGCTGCTCGGCGGAAACCCGAGCGCACCCGGCCTGCGGGAATCCCATGACCCGCAAGCCGGCCCCAGGAACCCGTGGCCGGCGCTCATCGGCATGATCACGACCCTGTCGGTTCTGGTGATCGCGCTGGTCATGCTGCTCTAGAACCGCCCTCCAACACCGCGGGTTAGGCTGGTGGACCGACGCCGGACACTGCCCGGCACCCCACCCCCTGATGACGTGGAGAAGAACATGGGCGCACACGCCGCCACCGCTGGACCCCGAAAGATCATCCTGGACTGCGACCCCGGACATGACGACGCAGTGGCGATCCTGCTGGCCCACGGAAACCCCCAGATCGAACTACTGGCCGTGACCACCGTCGTCGGTAACCAGACCTTGGCCAAGGTCACCGAAAACGCCCTCGCGGTGGGCACCATCGCGGGGATTACCGGGGTCCCCTTCGCCGCAGGTTGCGACCGCCCGTTGGTCCGACAGCTCAAGACCGCCGGCGATATCCACGGCGAGACCGGCATGGACGGACCCGCCCAGCCGGAGCCCACCATCACGGTGGATCGGCGTCACGCAGTGGATCTGATCATCGAGACGGTCATGGCCCACGAACCCGGCACGGTAACCTTGGTTCCCACCGGAGGATTGACCAACATCGCCATGGCCGCCCGCAAGGAACCGCGCATCGTTGAACGGGTGCGCGAAGTGGTGCTGATGGGCGGTGGCTACCACGTGGGCAACTGGAGTGCCGTCTCCGAATTCAACATCATCATCGACCCCGAGGCGGCCCATATCGTCTTCAACGAGGACTGGCCAGTGGTCATGGTGGGACTGGACCTGACCCATCAGGCATTGGCCACCGATGAGGTCATAGCCCGGATCGAAGCCATCGGCACCAGCCCGGCGACGTTCGTGCGCGAACTGATGGATTTCTTCGCCAGGACCTACCAGGACCATCAGGGCTTCGATGCCCCACCCGTGCACGACCCTTGCGCCGTCGCCTACGTCATCGACCCGACCATCGTCTCCACCGTGAAGGTCCCCCTCGACATCGAACTGCGCGGAACCCTGACCCTGGGCATGACGGTCGCCGACTTCCGGGCCCCGGCACCCCCTGGGTGCAACACCTCGGTCGCGGTGGATCTGGACCACGGACGGTTCTGGGATCTGGTCACCGACGCCCTCGAACGCATCGGTGACGTCGACCTGTCAGCCACCCCCTCGACTCCAGCGGAGGCCACGGCATGAACACCCCCGGCGGTGCCCCGATCCGCGGAGGCCGAGTGGTGGTCGTCGGTTCCCTGAACGCCGATCTGACCATCTACACCGAACGCCTCCCCTCCCCGGGCGAAACCCTGCACGGGGAAGGTTTCACGGTGAATCCCGGGGGCAAGAGCGCCAACCAGGCGGTCGCCGCTGGCCGGCTCGGCGCCGACGTGACTCTGCTCGGTGCCGTCGGCGATGACCCGCACGGCACCATGCTGCTCGAATCCTGTTCCGCGGCAGGCGTGGATACCCAGGCGGTACGGCGCGTGGAATCGGTGGAAACCGGCGTCGCCGTGGTGACCGTGGATGCCGCGGGCGAGAACAGCATCGTCATCTCCGCCGGAGCCAATGGAACCGTCTCGGCGGCGACGATCGCCGACGCGTCGGGGCTCTTCAGGGCTGCGGCGGTGGTGTGCCTGTGCCTGGAAGTCGCCCCTCAGGCCGTGCTGGCCGCGGCCCGGGCCGGGCACGACGCCGGGGCCACCGTGGTCCTGAATCTCTCCCCCTATGCCCCGATCACCCGGGAGTTGGCGGAGCTGACATCCGTGTTGCTGGTCAACGCCCACGAGGCCTCCCAGTTCCTGGACGGCACGGGCATCCCCGCTGCCGATGACGCCGATGACGCCTGGCACCCGGTGCTCGCCCGTTTCCTCGACCGCGGGCTGGACCGCGTGGTCGTCACCCTCGGTGCCCACGGATCGGTGGTGCTCGACCACCATCCGGACGCCGCGGCCCCGATCACCAGGATCGCCCCCACCCGGGTCCACGCGGTGGACACCACCGGGACCGGAGATGCCTTCACCGGCGCGGTGGCGACCCGACTGGCGGCCGGGGACACCCTGGCCGACGCCTCGGCCTTCGCCTCAGTGGCCGCCGCCCTGGCTGCCACGAAGAAGGGCACGCAGGCGGCCTACCCCGACGAAGCAGCGGTCGCCGCGGCACGCTAGGCCCCGCGGGCCCCGCCGTGATGGGATGGTGGCATGAAACTTGCCACCCTCCGCAGGCCCGGAACCGGGGCCACCTTCGCCGCGGTCATCCACGGCGAGAAGGCCCACGAGCTGACGGGCTTTCCCGACGTCGGGGCCTTTTTGACCGCCGACGAGCAGAGCCGCGCCGAAGCCGTCGCGGCGGCCGATCCCGCCGCCTCCCTGCGGACCACGCCCCCGGGGATTCCGGTGACCGAGGCCGACTTCGCGACCTTGGTGGGAGCCCCGGAGAAGGTCTTCTGCATCGGGCTGAACTACCGCAACCACATCCTGGAGACCGGGCAGGAACTGCCCGAGCACCCCACGGTGTTCACGAAGTTCGCCCGCTCGCTCACCGGCCCGATGGACCCGATCGACGTGCCGCCGGAGGACCACCGACTCGACTGGGAGGGCGAGTTGGCCCTCGTCATCGGCGCCCCGGGCCGCCGGATCCCCGAAGCCGATGCCGCCAAGCACATTGCCGGCTACGCGGTCGCCAACGACATTTCGATGCGCGGTTGGCAGGGCCGGACCACCGAATGGCTGGCCGGCAAATGCTGGGAGGCCTCCACCCCCGTGGGCCCCTATCTGGTCAGCGCCGACGAGTTTCCGGACCGGGCCCGCATCCGCACCCGCGTCAACGGCGAAACCATGCAGGAGGACTCGACCGCGGATCTGGTCTTCGGCCCCGCCCGCCTGGTCGCCTACCTCTCCACCCTGGTGACGTTGGTCCCCGGGGACCTGATCCTCACCGGGACCCCGGCAGGGGTGGCCCTGGGGCGTCGCAACGAACAGGGCCGCCACCCCTGGCTCAAGGCCGGGGATGTGCTCGAAACAGGCATCGACGGGCTCGGCACCCAACGCAACCGGGTCCGCTAGGAGGTCGCTGGGTCCTGGCTCAGCCGGCCTCGGTGAAGGAGAGGCAATACAGCAGGTTCGCCACCGTGCTGCGATCCGCGGCATCCGGGTCCGCGGCGGCGATCGCCTCGACCAGTTCCTCATGACCTTCGGCCCGGCACCCGTCGAAACCGCGGTGGAGGCGTTGGGCCAGCTTGGACCCGTGGAAGACGTCGCCGAAACTGGCATACAGTTCGACCAGCAGGGCATTGCCGGAGGCACGCGCCACCGCCAGATGGAACGTCCAGTCGGCGTCGATCCACCCCTCGATGTCCTCGGCCTCCCAGGCCCGACGACGTTCGGTCAGGATCACCCGCAGCTGCTCCACCTCGGCGTCCCCGGCGACGGCCGCGGCCAAGCGGGCGGCCTGGGCATCCAGGGCGAATCTGACCTGCATGACTTCCTGGTCGGAATGACGCTGGTAGACCTGCCCGATGGCGCCTTCGATCTCGCTGCGGGTGCGCACATAGGTCCCGTCCCCGCGCCGGACCTCCAGCATGCCCGCATGCGCCAGTGCCTTGATGGCCTCGCGCAGCGTGCCCCGGGAGACGGCGAAGCGTTCGATCAGCGCCGGCTCCGCAGGGATTCGCGCCCCGACCGGCCACTCACCAGAACTGATGGCCCGGCGCAGGGCATCGGTGACTTGTTGGACCAAGGGCGTCCGCGACGGAATGCTCATGCCGCCACCTCGCGCCGGGGCGACCTGCCGGCCCGGCGCCCCGGACCGCTCGGGCCATCGGAGGTCAACGCGAGCGCCAGCAGCAACTGGACCACGGCGACGGCGAACAACACCCACAACGGTCCGGTCCAGCCGCCCGTCCGGGTATGCAGCAGCGCGAGGCCGAAGGGTCCCGCGCTGGCCACCAGGTAGCCCACCGACTGGGCGACCGTGGAGATCGCCGTGGTTTCCGCGGCATTGCGGCCACTGCGGCTGATGACCACCAGCAGCAAGGGGAAGATCGTCAGTCCAAGGCCCAGCAGGACCACGGAGAGGACGGAGAAGTCGACCGGCAGCAGGATCAGGCAGCACAGACCCAGCAGGATCCCGACACAACAGACCATGAAGGCCGGGCGCAGCAGGTGCGGGCGGGTGGCCATGGCCAACAGCACCACCGTTGCGGGAATCGTGACCAGCTGCATGAGCCCCAACATGATTCCCGCGTTCGCGGGGGCCATGCCCCGGGAGATCAGGATGACCGGCAACCAGCTGATCAGCGAATAGACCAACAGCGCCTGGACCGTGAAGAACCCGGTGATCAGCAGGCCCTTGCGGGTCCGCAGGACGGCCAGCAGCGATCCCCCGGATTCGGCCGGGGCCACCGGGTCGGCGGCATCCTGCCGGGGCCGCGGTCGACCGGCGATCGCCAACGGGAGGAAGACCAGGACCGAGACAGCGGCCAGGATCGACCAGGCCGCCAAACCCAGGCTCGGGGATCCCAGCTGCCGGGCCAGCGGGACGCCGAGCGCCGAGGCGGCCGTGGCCCCGAGGGACATCGTGATCGTGTACGTCCCGGTCAGGGCCGAAGTCCGGTGGGCATAGTGCTCCCGGATGAAGGAGGGCATCGCCACGTTGCACAACGCGATCCCGCACATTCCGGCCACGGTGCCCACCAGCAGCATGCCCACCGAGGGGATCGCACGGATCGCCAGCCCGGCGGCCAGGATGATCAGGGCCAGCAGGATGGTCCGTTCCACACCGATCCTGCGGACCAACCAGGCCGTCGCCGCACCGGCGAAGGCGAAGGTGACCGTGGGGATGGAGGGGAGGATGGCGGCCACCAGCGGCCCGTACCCGAGCACGGCCTGCAGATCGTGGAACAAGGCGGCGGCACTGGTGATGCCGGCCCGCAGGTTCAGCCCCACCAGCACCACGGCGAGCACCCCGAGCACCGTGATCCACCGCCCCCGGGGCAGGACGACGGCCGGTGGATCGGTGGTTCTCGAGGAAGGCATGGGAAAACATTAGACGTCTGATGTTTACTGGACCAACTGTTGTGATCCACATCCTGTCCGTGGTTCGTTTTATGCTGGGTTCATGACTTTCACCACCTGCGACCTGTTCGACGACGACGAATCGCTCCAGACCCTGTCCCTTCAGCTGCAGAACCTGGGCGGTCGGACCCGCTTCAGCGGCCCGGTCCGGACCATCCGCTGCGACCGCGACAACGCCCTGCTCAAACAGACCCTGAACAGCCCCGGCGAGGGCGCCGTGCTCGTCGTCGACGGCGGCGGCTCGCTGGAAACCGCGCTCATGGGGGACATGATCGGTGAAGCCGCCGTGGCCAACGGCTGGTCGGGTGTGGTCATCCACGGCTGCATCCGTGACCGCGTCGCCCTAGCCGAACTGGACCTGGGCGTGAAGGCGATGGGCTCGAATCCGCGCAAATCCTCCAAACACGGCACCGGGGAGGCCGACGTCGTCCTCTCCTTCGGCGGGGTCGACTTCCGGCCGGGGGCCATGCTGCATTCGGACGAGGACGGGATCGTCGTCGAGGCCTGAGCCGCCCGGCGATAGTTCGTTGCGGCCACCGGCATGACGGGAGCAGACCCGATGAGCACCAGGGCACCACTGCGCCTGTGGCGTTCGATCGCGGTCACCTCCACGGTGATGGCCCTCGCTGCCGGGGCGCACGTACTCGGCGGCGGACCGCTGCCGGGACTGCCGGTCCTGGTGCTGCTCGCGGCACTGGTCAACCTGCCCGTGGTGCTGCTGGCGGGTCGACGCCTGTCCCTGCCCACGCTCACCGCCGTCCTGGGGCTCGGCCAATGGTCCCTGCATCATGCCTTCGCCTGGTTCGCCACACCACCGGACTGCACCGGCGGGGCACCGGAGGTCCCCTTCGGCCACCACGGCTCCGTGGTGGCCGGGATCTGCGGCAGCGCGTCCCCGCTGGCCCACGGGGCGGCAGCCCACTGGGGGTCCATGGGTCTGCCGATGATCACGGCCCATCTACTGGCCATCTTCCTCTCCGCGGTGGCGTTGGCCCGCGGCGAGGCGGCCTTGTGGATGCTCATGGCCTGGCTCTCCCCGCTGGCCTCGCTGCCCCGCCCGGCCCCCTTGGCACCGAAGGGCCCCGTCCAGCAGGCCATGTTCGCCCTGCCGCTCCTCCGGCCCCGGTCCAACGCCCGCGCCGAACGTCTGCGCGGACCACCCCGGGCACTCCTCCCGCGTTCGCTGCGCCCCTGACCCGACGGGGCGGCGGATTCGGGGCATCCCCTCCCACCCCGGGAACCGGAGTGGGAGCACCGTGAACCGCCCGAAGGCCGTGCCCCGCACGGCCCATTGCAAAGGAAACCCCATGACTTCTCCCCACGCCGCTCCGACCCGCCACCGGGTCCTGACCTCCACGGCGGCCCTCGCCGCCACCGGCGCCCTGATGGCCCTGGGTGCCGGGGCCGCCTCCGCCCACGTGACCGTCAGTCCGAACCAGACCGCCGAGGGCTCCTACGCCCAGGCGACTTTCAGCGTCCCCAATGAATCGGAGTCGGCCACCACCGACAAGCTGACCGTCTCACTGCCGACCGATACCCCGTTCATGTCGGTGAGGGTCAAGCCGGTCGACGGTTGGAAGGCCACCGTCAAACGCACCAAACTGGACGAGCCCGTGGAATCCCACGGTTCCACGGTGACCGAGGCGGCGAGCTCGATCACCTGGACGGCAGACCGGGCCCACCGGATCGGCCAGGATGAGTTCCAGACGTTCACCGTCTCTCTGGGCACCCTGCCGGAAGCCGGCACCGATGTGGTCCTGCCCGCCTCCCAGCATTACACCGACGGGTCCGTGGTGAAGTGGGACGAATCCGCGAAGGACGGTGCCGAACCCGAGCATCCGGCCCCCACCTTCACCACCACCGCGGCCGCCTCGGCGGCCCCGTCCGGCACGGCCGGGGCCGCGGACGCCCCGGCGGCCGGCTCGGAGGGAACGGCGACGGCCGCCTTGTGGATCGGGGTCGCAGGAATCCTGCTGGGCGCCGTCGCCCTGGTGCGGACCGTCGGTTCGCGCAGGAACCAATAGCACTACCCGGTGGCCCGTCGTTCCGGCGGGCCACCGGGCCCCGACTCTTTGAAAGCGAATCCCATGAACCAGCATCGGTCCACCCTCTCGTTGCGGAAGGCCGGCACCCGTGCGGCGGGCCTGCTCGCCGTTCTGCTCCTGGCCCTTCTGGGGCCCATCGGCGCCGCGAGCGCCCACGACCAGTTGATCTCCAACGACCCCGGCTCCGGCTCCACCGTGGAGGCCATGCCGCAGAAGATCGTCCTGACCTACAACAACACCCCCATCGCCATCGGCTCGGAGATCCGGGTCGAGGACGACGCAGGCACCAACTGGGCCGCCGGCCCCGCGAAGGTCACCGACCGCGATGTCGAACAGGCCATCCAGGACGGGACCCCGGCCGGCGAGTACACCGTGAAGTGGCGGGTGGTCTCCTCCGATGGCCATCCGATCCAGGGGACGTTCACGTTCACCACCACCAGCGGGGCGCCGGAAGGTGCCGCCACGCCATCGGCAGCCGCGGACGAGGACACCGGCGAATCCACCCGGGAGGCCGATGGGCAGGGTCTGGCCCCGTGGATCATCCCGACCGGGCTTGCGGTACTGATCGTCATCGGTGCCGGGACGGCCATCCTCTGGCGTCGACGCCCCGGCAACTAGGCCGGGCCGCCACAGACGGGATCAGGCGTTCCAGAGTCCGTAGGAGTCGGCCAGATCCGCGATCTTCTGGGCGCGGGCCAGACGCGGCAGGTAGGAGCCGTCGCCGACCGAGGCGCCGGCGGCGTGGGCCTCGAGCAGCTCGTGGGCCCAGGAAAGCTCGTCGGTGCTCGGGGAGAGGTCCTCGTTGATGTCATCGACCTGTGAGGCCGAGAGGCTCAGCTTGCCGGTCATCCCCATCGTGGCGGTGGTCCGGCAGCTGGCGTGTACGGCCTCGGAGCCGGCCCCGGCGGCCGCCGGACCGTCGATGGCCCCGGGCAGCTGGCCGACGCGGGAGGCCACCACCAGCTTGCCGCGGGCATAGGCCAGGGCCAGCGGGTCGTCGGAGACGCCGGTGTCCTTGCGGAAGTCGTTGACGCCGAAGGCCAGCCGGAACGTGCCGGGGGCCGAGGCGATCGGGGTGGCGTTTTCGATGCCGACCGCCGATTCGATCAGGGCCAGGACCGGGGTGCCGGCCTGCAGGCGCATCGCCGTCAGGGTCACCTGTTCGGGCTTTTCGGTCATCGCCAACATGACCCCGCGCAGCCCCTTGGCCTTGGACAACGCCGCCAGGTCCTCGGCCCAGAACTCGGTTTCGATCCCGTTGACCCGCACCCAGGCGGTCATCCCGGTGCTCAGCGCCTCGACCACGGCATCGCGGGCCTCGGCCTTCTGGTCATCGGGCACGGAGGCTTCCATGTCGAAGATGACGGAGTCCGCTTCGGAGGACAACGCCGGGGCAAACGATTCGGGGTTCGCGGCATTGACCAGCAACCACGAGCGGGAAAGTTTGGCAGGCAGGGACGCGGCGCGGCGGTTACGAAGGGACATACCTACACACTACCGAGTTGGCGCCCCCGCCTTCCACCGGACGGGGCGGGCATCACACCCGGCCCGGGAGGTTGTGCCTCCCGGTGCCTCATGCTTGACTTTCAGTGCCCACGAAAACCCACGTCAACCACTAGTCAGCGGAGGCTTCCATGCCAGGTCATCGCCACGCCACCCCGGAGAACGGCACTGCTGCCGATACCTCCGCGAAGGGCCGCAACGCCCCCTCGCCCGACGACGATCGCAAGCCCTCGGCCCCGACCGACCTACGCGGCCCCTCCTGGAAATACGTGTTGAAAAGGTCCATGCACGAGTTCACCCGGAACAAGTGCACCGATATGGCGGCGGGCCTGACCTACCACGCGGTGCTTTCGGTCTTCCCGGCCCTGCTGGCGATGGTCTCCCTGCTGGGCGTCGTCGGCCAGGCCGAATCCACCACCAAGGCGCTGATCGGTTTCCTCGAACAGTTCGCCAGCGAGGGGGTCGTCGATACGTTGCGTCAGCCCATCGAACAGCTGGCCAACACCCCGTCGGCCGGGTTGGCCCTCATCGTCGGCATCCTCGGCGCCCTGTGGTCGGCCTCGGGCTACACCGGGGCCTTCGGACGGTCGATGAACAAGATCTACGACGTGGCCGAGGGCCGCTCCTTCTTCAAACTCAAGCCGGTGCTGCTGCTGGTGACCCTGGTGATGCTGTTGGTCGCCGTCGTCGTGGTGGTCCTGCTGATCGTCTCGGGCCCCATCGCCAAGACCCTCGGCGACCTGATCGGTTTCGGCGACACCGCCGTCATGGTCTGGGGCATCGCCAAATGGCCGCTGGCCGTGCTGCTGGTCATCCTCGTGATCGCCATCCTCTACTACGGCACCCCGAACGTGAAGCAGCCCAAGTTCCGGTGGCTCAGCATCGGTTCGGTCATCGCGTTGGTGGTCCTGGCGGTGGCCACCGTCGGATTCTTCTTCTACGTCTCCAACTTCGGCAGCTACAACGCGACCTACGGGGCCATTGGCGGGGTCATCGTCCTGCTGCTGTGGATCTGGATCGCGAACCTGTCGTTGCTGCTGGGAGCCGTCTTCGACGCGGAGATGGAAAGGGCCCGCCAGCTCCAAGGTGGCATCAAGGCCGAACGGTCGGTGCAGTTGCCCCCACGCGACACCAAGGCCAGCGATAAGCAGGCCCTGGTCGAGGAACGTGACGTCCAGGCCGGCAGCTCTTTGCGGCACCAGTCGGTGCGCGAGCCCGAAGACAGCTAGCGGGCGAGCTTCTTGAGGTTGACGGCGGGGTCGGCCAATTGGGCGGGGTCCACGCGGATCCGCCGGTCGATGATCCGGCGGGCCGCCTTCACCGCCAGCCCGCCGTCGACCGCGGCACAGCCGAGCAGATAACCCTCGCCGTCAACCCGGAAGGCCATGACGGGCACGCCGTCGGCCTCGCGGATCACGGTGGTCCCCGGGGCGGTCATCGACCCCACGCCCTCGACGTGGACCCCGTGGCGGTCGGACCAGAACCAGTCGGCCCGTGGGGCCGGGGCGTCGCCCCCGATGATGGCCGAGGCGGCCTGGTGTCCGGAGTTCATGGCGTTCTCCCAGTGCTCCGCCCGGCGTTTGAGCACGCCGCCGGTGGTGCGGGTCCGGGCGCAGTCCCCCACAGCGTAGACGCGTCGGTGGCTGGTGCGTTGCCTCTCATCCACGATGATCCCGCCGTCGACCTCCAGCCCGGCCGACTCGGCGAGCGCCGTGTTGGGGGTGATCCCGACCCCCACCAGGACGGCGTCGGCGGTGATCTGCTCCCCGCTGGCCAGCGCGATCCGGTGGTGTTCCCCGTCGCGGGTGATGGTTTCGGGGATGCCGGTCACCACGGTGATCCCCTTCTCGGTGTGCATGGCGTGCAGACGCCGGGCCAGTTCCGGGCCGACGGCCGGGACCAGGGGCGGATCCATGGGGTCGATGAGGACGACGACGGCCCCGAGTTCACGGGCGGCGGACGCGGTTTCTGCCCCGATGAGTCCCGCCCCGATGATCGCCAACCGGGTGCCGGGCCGCAGCACCGTGCGCAGCCGGTCCGCGTCGGCCCGGTGGCGCAGCTCCAGCACGGTATCCAGGTCGCCGCCGGGGATCGAGAGCTTGCGGGCTGTCCCCCCGGTGGCCAGCACCAGCACGTCCGCGGCCAGGGCCGTACCGTCGGCCAGGACGGCTTCGCCGGCCCCCGGGCGCACGGTGGCCACGGTGCCGGTGAGGATCTCGACCTCGTGCTCCCGGCACCACGCGGCGTCGGCGAGCAGCAGGCCGGCCTGATCGGTGTGCCCGAGCAGATAGGCCTTGCTCAAGGGGGGCCTGTCGTAGGGCAGCCCCTCGGGATCCACGATCCGCACCCCGCCGGTATGGCCCAGGCTGCGCAATTGGCGGGCCACGGAAAATCCTGCCAGCCCGGCACCGATGATCAGGACCGAGGCTTCCGGCCCCGGTGCCGCCTGGTCGTGGCTGGCTACGGGGTTCATGCCCGGTTCCTCTCGTGGATGTCTTCGATGATCTGCAAGGTGGCCACGGCATCCGCCGGGTCCACCGGAAGCGGGCCGTGGCCGTGGACCCCGGCGGCGAAGCTGCGATAGAACTTCGGATAGGCGCCCACGTCGGAGGGCACCGTCTCCATGGCCCCCGGCACGCCGAGGCGGCCCCACTCGTTATCGGGCACCCGCCCATATCCGGCGTCGTCGGGTTCCATTCCGGCGTCGAGCGCCGCCTCCTGCCCGTCGGTTCCCCACGTTTCGAAGCCGGCCTCGGTCCCCAGGACCCGGAAGCGGGGTGCCGGGACCGCGAAGTGCAGCCCGACCGATAGATGCGAGTCCACCCCGCTGTGGTGCCGGATGACGATGGAGGCATCCTCATCGGCATCGGAACCGCCGGTGCTGAGGCGCCGGGTCAGCCCGTACACCGAGTCCGCCGGCCCGAACAGGACCAGTGCCTGGTCGATGACGTGGGTGCCCAGATCGAACAGGACTCCCCCGCCGCCGGCGATCCCCGCGCTGTCCTTCCAATCGCGCAACCCCGCGGGTTTCCACCGTTCGAACCGTGATTCGAAGGTGTGCACCTCGCCGAGCGCCCCGTCCCGGACCAGACGCGAGAGAGTCAGGAAGTCGGCGTCCCACCGACGGTTCTGGAACACCGAGAGTTTCACGGCGGCGGCCCGGGCCGCCTCGATGACTTCACGCCCCTCGGCAGCGGAAGTGGCGAAGGGCTTGTCGAGAACCACATGCAGGCCGTGGCCGATCGCTCTCAGGGCCAGGGCGGCATGGGTCGCTGGCGGGGTCCCGATGACCACCACATCGAAGTCGGCGGCCCGGGCGAAGAGGCTCTCGGCGTCCGGCATGATCAGCGTGTCGGGATGGGCCGCGGCGGCAGCAGCCGCGCGTTCGGGGTTGCCGGTGATGATCGCGTCGAGGGAATAGTCGGGGTCCGCGGCAATCAGGGGGGTGTGGAAGACCCGGCCGGACAGCCCGTATCCCAGTACGGCAGTACGCAATTTCGGGCGCGGGATCACGTTGGCTCCTTCGGGACGGTCATACGCCAAACCCTACCAATCCGGGCGCCGGCGGCGCGGGCACGTAAACTGTCCCCAGGGTCCGGAACGCATCCACGCACCGGCCCACCCCCGGCAGTCCGGGCCCGGAAACAACCGGGGACGGACGGAACCGGCCCGCGTCGACGAAAGGTAGTGCCATGGCCAAGGACCCGCAGGATCGCCCGAAGCCGGCGAAGACCCCCCGGGAGCCGGCACCCGGAACCCCCTCGGGTGGCGCACCCGCCGGAGGGACCCCCGAGCACCGCCCCGGAACCAGCGACGGGGCCGGACGCCCCGAGGACCCGATGCGGGTGACCCGCAGCGGGGTCATGTGGACGGCAACCGTCCTGGCGTTGGTGTTCCTGGTGCTGCTGATCATCTTCATCGCGCAGAACACCAATACGGTGCAGCTGCGCTACTTCGGCTGGGAGGGGACGGTCCAACTCGGACTGGCGCTCTTCGTTGGAGCGGTCGGCGGCGGCATCATCGTAGCCATTGCCGGTGCCGCCCGCATCGTCCAATTGCGCAGCCACGCCCGCAAGGGAAGAGTCAAGCCGGGCAAGCCCGGGAAGAAATCCACGCAGTAGGTCCCCACAGACGAAGGGCCGCCCCGCATTCCGCGGGGCGGCCCTTGACTTTTTCCCTGCCGGCGACCGGTCAGCCCTTGCGGGCCTGCTTGATCAGTTCGGCGCACCGCTCACCGATCATCATGGTGGTGATGTTCGGGTTCACGGTGACCTGCTCGGGCATCACCGAGGCGTCGGCCACGCGCAGCCCCGTGACCCCCTTGACCCGCAGTTCGGGGTCCAGCGGCGACAGATCGTCGTCGATGGGCCCCATGCGCACGGTGCCGACCGGATGGTAGACGGTGTTGTGCGTGCGCCGGATGTAGTCGGCGATCTCCTCGTCCGACTGGGTTTCCGTCCCCGGGTAGAGTTCGCGCCCGGCCCATTCGGCCATGGCCGGCTGGGAGACGATCTCGCGGGCCTTGCGGATGCCGGCGATCATCACGCGCATGTCATGGCCTTCGGGGTCGGTGAAGTAGCGCGGGTCGACCTTGGGCTTATCGCGGAAGTCGCCGCTGCGCAGGCGCACGGTACCGCGTGACTTCGCGTGGGTGACGTTCGGGGTCAGGCAGAAGCCGTTCTCCGTGGTCGGGTAGCCCTGACGCAGGGTGTGCATGTCGAAGGGCACCGAACCGTAGTGCATCATCAGGTCGGGACGATCCAGGCCCTCGGTGGTCTGCGTGAAGATCCCGATCTCCCACCACTGGGTCGATTCGGACACCATCGGCTGCTTCGCTTCCCACTGGATGACCCCCTCGGGGTGGTCCTGCAGGTGTTCGCCCACCCCGGGGGAATCCACGCGGACCTCGACCCGGTTCTCCTTCAGCTGTGCTGCCGGGCCGATCCCCGAGAGCATCAACAGCTTCGGCGAGTCGATGGCCCCGGTGGAAACGATGACCTCCTCGCGGGCGGTGAGGTGATGGGTCTTGCCGAATCCGTTGTCCACGACCGCGACGCCGGTGCACCTGTTGGCCTCGTCGAAGGTCAGGACCTTGGCTCGCAGCCCGGTGAGCAGATGGAAGTTCTTCCGGTCGGCAATCGGGTGGATGTAGGACACCGAGCTGGAGGAGCGGGTGCCGTCGGCCTTGCGGTTGATCTGGAAGAAGTTCGCCCCGTTGGTGACGGTGGCGTTGTCGTTGAACTTCGCCCGCGGGATCCCGGCCTGTTCGGCGGCGTCGAGCACCGCCACGCCGCTGGGATCCGCCGGGGGGACGTTCATCAGGTGCACGGGCCCGGAGTCGCCGTGGTGCGGGGCCCCGGGCCCCGCGTCTTCGTTGGTCTCCAACTGCTTATACAGCCGGAAGGCGGTCTCGGCGTTCCAACCGGTGGCCCCGTATTTCGACTCCCATTCGTCCAGGTCCTCGCGCGGGGCCCAGAAGGCGATGCAGGAGTTGTGGCTGGAGCACCCGCCCATCACCTTGGCGCGGGCGTGGCGCATGAACGAGTTGCCGTTCTCCTGCTCCTCGATCGGGTAGTCCCAGTCGTAGCCGGATTCGAGTAGTTCCATCCAGCGGTCCAGCTGCAGGATCTCATCGATTCCCCGGTCATCGGGACCGGCCTCGACCAGGGCCACCTCGAGTGAGGGATCCTCGCTCAGGCGGGCGGCGACGGCGGCACCGGCGGACCCGCCGCCGACGACGATGTAGTCGAAGGCCGAACCGTCCAACGTCTCGAAATCAGTCATTTTAAGTACTCTCCTTGGCTCAGGCTCGGAAACGGGCTAGGCGCGGTCGGCGAACCAGCCGGTGACTTGCGGGGCCGTGTTCTGGTAGATGTGCTTGGCTTCCTGGTACTCGCCCAGCCCGGTCGGGCCGAGCTCGCGACCGACGCCCGACTGGCCCATGCCGCCCCATTCGGCCTGCGGCAGGTAGGGGTGGAAGTCGTTGATCCAGATGGTGCCGTGACGCAGGCGTCCGGCGACCCGCTGGGCCCGTCCGGCATCCTGGGTCCAGACGGCGCCGGCCAGGCCGTAGACGGTGTCATTGGCGGTGGCAACGGCTTCGTCCTCGGTGGAGAACGTCTCGACGGTGACCGTGGGACCGAAGGCCTCGTCCGTGACGACGGACATGCCCCGGCTGACCTGGTCCAGGATGGTCGGCAGGTAGTAGTGCCCGGCCCCCAGCCCGGTTCCGTCCTCCTCGGTGGCGGCCCGACCGCCGGTGCGCAGACGGGCGCCTTCGGCGACGCCCCTCTTCACGTAGGCGTCCACCTTCTGAAGGTGGGCGGCGGAGATCAGCGGGCCGGTTTCGGCCTCGTCGTCGTAGGGGCCGCCGATGCGGATGTCCTCGGCCCGGCGGACCAGTTCATCCACGAAGGCTTCGGCGATGGACTCGTGGACGAGCAGCCGGGCCCCGGCTGAGCAGACCTGGCCGGAATGCACGAAGGCACCGTTGAGGGCGTTGTCCACGGCGGCGTCGAAGTCGGCGTCGGCGAAGACGACGTTGGGGTTCTTGCCTCCCAGTTCCAGCGCGACCTTCTTCACGGTTCCTGCGGCGCCTGCGGCGATCACCCGACCGGTGACCAGGCCGCCGGTGAAGGAGACCATGTCGATGTCGGGGTGGCTCGACAGCGGGGCCCCCGCGGTGGCCCCGGCACCGGTGACCAGGTTCGCGACGCCGTCGGGCAGACCGAGTTCGGCGAAGAGGTCCATGATCAGGATGGACGTCGACGGCGTCAGCTCGGCGGGCTTGAGCACGAATGAACACCCCGCGGCAATGGCCGGGGCCATCTTCCAGGCGGCCTGCAGCAGCGGGTAGTTCCAGGGGGTGATCATCCCGCACACACCGACCGGTTCGTAGGCGATGCGGGAGACGACCGTGTTGTCCCCGGCATCGACGACGCGTCCGGCATCCTGACCGGACAACCGGCCGAAGTACTCGAAGCAGTTGGTGATGTCGTCCATGTCGATCCGCGATTCGAGGATGCGCTTGCCGGTGTCACCGGTCTCGGCGCGGGCGAACTCCTCCTTGCGTTCACGCAACCGCTCGGCGACCTTGAGCAGGAAGGCCCCGCGTTCGGGAGCCGGAACCGAGGACCAGACCCCGGAGTCGAAGGCCGCCCGGGCCGCGGCGATCGCCCGCTCGGTATCGGCTGCTGCCGCCTCGGAGGCCGTGGCGACATGCGTGCCATCGGCCGGGCAGATGATCTCGCGGGTTTCACCGGAGGCTGCCGCCTCCCATTGCCCGCCGATGAACAGTGTGTGCTGGTTGGGGTACGGGGTCTGCGGCGTAGCGGTCATGCCTGCTCCTTCGGGTTGCGGGGTGCTTCGTCTTCGGGGCCGATGGCGGCGCCGAAGCAGGCGAACTGGTGGGTCAGCGTCCGGTCGGGTCCCGGGGGCCGTCACCGGCGGGTGGCCAGGCATTCGGTGGCCGGGCGGATCCGGCCGTTTTGCTCGAAGTCATATTCAGCACAGTAACAAGAAGGAGGGCCGACGTAGAGTGCCCGTGCATGTTAGCACGGGGTATCGGTGAGCAAACGCACACCGGAACCGGCCGGTCGCCGCCGGCTCCCCTTGGCCCTTCCCCCGGCATGACGCAGGATGGGGGCATGTGGTTCGGTTGGGTTGAGTTCGATGTGCTGCTCGGCGATGTGCACTCGCTGAAGGCCAAACGCGCCGTCGTCCGCCCCCTCGTGGCCGAACTGCGGCGACGCTTCGAGGTGTCCGTCGCCGAAACCAGCCACCAGGACCTCCACCGGCGGGCCGGCATCGCCGCCGGTGTCGTGGCCGCGGATGCCGGCCACGCCATCGAGGTGCTCGACGGCGTCGAACGCCTGGTCGCGGGCCGGCCCGAGATCGACCTTCTCAGCGCCCGGCGCCGGCTCCACTCCTCCGAGGACGAGTAGGGTCCTCCCCGGTCCGGCCTACTCCCCGGAGGCGACCTCCTGCACGGCCGCGGCCACCGCGGCGGCCACCCGCGGGTCCAGGGGCGAAGGGACGATGAAGTCGGCAGCCAGGTCCCCACCGACCAGATCGGCGATGGCCCGGGCCGCAGCGATCTTCATCCGTGGGGTGATCCGCCGTGCCGACGCGTCCAGGGCCCCGCGGAAGATCCCCGGGAAGGCCAACACGTTGTTGATCTGGTTCGGGAAGTCGCTGCGCCCGGTGGCGACGACCTGCCCGAAACGGGCCGCGACCTCGGGCATGACCTCGGGGTCCGGATTCGACAGCGCGAAGATGATCGCGCCGTCGTTCATGGCCTCCAGATCCTCCGCGGGGACCTGCGAGGAGGAGACCCCGATGAAGGCGTCGGCCCCGTCGAGGGCCTCGCGGATCCCGCCCATGACCGAATCGCGGTTGGTGATGGCCGCATATCTGGCCTTGATCGGGTTCAGGTCGTTCCGGTCACGGTGGATGACCCCCTGTGAATCGACCAGCACGACGTCGCCGATGCCGACATTGACCAGGATGTCGGTGATCGCGATGCCTGCGGCCCCGGCGCCGGAGACGACCACGCGCAGCCCGGCCAGCTCCTTGCCGACCACCCGGGCCGCGTTGGTCAGTGCCGCCAGGACCACCACCGCGGTTCCATGCTGGTCGTCGTGCATCACCGGGCAGTCCAGGGCCTCGATGAGGCGTTCCTCCAGTTCGAAGCAACGCGGTGCCGAGACGTCCTCGAGGTTGATCGCCCCGAAACTGGGACGCAACCGGACCAGGGTCTCGATGATCTCCTCGACATCGGTGGTCTCGAGCACCAGCGGAATGGAGTTCAACCCACCGAATTCCTTGAACAGGGCACATTTCCCTTCCATGACGGGCAACGACGCCGCGGCGCCGATGTCGCCCAGCCCCAGCACGGAGGTCCCGTCGGAGACCACGGCCACCAGCCGGGAAGCCCAGGTGTGGGTGGCGTGGCGGGCCGGGTCCTCGGCGATCGCGCGGGAGACCTGGGCGACCCCCGGGGTGTAGGCGATGGACAGGGCCCGCTTCGAATCCAGGGCCATCGTGGACTGGACGGAGAGCTTTCCGCCTTCATGGGCGGCAAAGACCTCCCCGCTGCTCACGGGCGTCGTGGGGCCGGGGGTGGTTTCAGGGGTGGTCGAGATGGACATGTGGATGCTCCTGGAGAAAGACTGCCGTTCGGGAAGCGGGCCCGGC
Source organism: Arthrobacter sp. AOP36-A1-22 (assembly GCF_052377615.1). Lineage (NCBI taxonomy): Bacteria > Bacillati > Actinomycetota > Actinomycetes > Micrococcales > Micrococcaceae > Arthrobacter > Arthrobacter sp. AOP36-A1-22. Next base: position 105,028 of record NZ_JBQSWX010000002.1, on the reverse strand, counting down.
GCGGATGAACGCGGACTGCCTGTTCTCCGGCGACCGGGTCGTCACGCGAAGGGCAGCCTGCCCTGCTCTGCGGCGGCCGGCCCGGGGTGGTGGCTCGCGGCGCTGGCGCAGTGGTCAGTACTTTCTTTAGACCGTTGTCCACCAGAGTAGGGCATCGATGGAGCCGACCCAACCATGACGGTGGCCCTAGCCGGCCTCGGCCTCGGTGGCCCCGGGGGCGACCACCCGGCCGTCGGGGCCGATCCGTCGGGCGTTGGCCAGCACCGGCAGTTTCCGGCGGGCCTGCTCGACCTCTGCGAGGTCGAGGTCCACGACGGTGAGCTCGGGGCCCTGCGGCAGGCAGGCCAGCGTGCGGCCCAGCGGTGAGATGACGGCGCTGCGGCCGACCCCCAACGGGGTGCTGTCGGTGGCGGGGCGTCCGCTGGCCGCGGGGTCGGCCTGGTCGCAGGCGACGATGAACGTCGTCGTATCCAGTGCCCGGGCCCGGATGAGGGCCTCCCACTGCTCGGCCTTGTCCGGGCCGTCGCCCCAGGAGGCACACACCAGGTTCACCGTGGCGCCGGCCGCCGCGTTCGCCCGGAACAGATCGGGGAAACGCACGTCGTAGCAGATCGACAGCCCGAAGACGACGCCGTCGAGTTCGAAGGTGGCGATCGATCCACCCGCGGTCACGGCATCGGATTCGGCGAACCCGTAGGCGTCGTAGAGGTGGATCTTGTCGTAGCTGGCCTCCACCCCGGGGCCGGTGGCCAGCAGCGTATTGCGCACGCGCCCGTCCTCGCCGGGGGTGAACATCCCGTGGACCGTGACGATGCCCAGTTCGGCCGAGAGGGCGCGGATCCGTCGGGCCCAGTCCCCGTCCAGGGGCTGGGCCACCTCGGCCAGCGGGTTGCCGAAGGCGCACATGGTGGCTTCGGGAAAGACCACGACGGCGGCACCGGCGTCCCGGGCCCGGGCCGCCCGGTCACGGACCAGACCGAGGTTGGCCTCCAGATCGGCGGTGGAGTTGATCTGGGCCAGAGCGATTTTCAACGTCATGTCTTCGAGGTTGCCATACCCCGCCGATCCGCCCAAGGGCCCCGCCGGCAGGGCATGATGGTCTCATGCCACAGGAGATGACTGCCTTGACCAGAACCACCCAGCATGAGGCGCTGGCGGGACCCGACGCCGCCCGGCTGGCCCGGGCGTTGGGGGAGTCCGCCGATGCGACGGTGTTCGTCAACGGCACGGCACTGCGCCTGCCGTCGGCGGCGGCCGGAGCCGTCTTGGATCTGCTCGGCCGCCTGGCCGACGGGGAAGCGGTCGTGCTCAGCACCGCCGAGCGATGGCTGAACACTTCCCAGGCGGCCCGGCTGGCCGGGGTGTCCAACACCTACATGCGCAACCTCACCGATGCGGGGACCATCCCGGTCGAGTACCGCGGCAGCCACCGCAGGATCAAGCCCGCGGACATCACGGCCTGGGTGGCCTCCCGGCGGGTGGAGGCCCCGCCCGCGGATCAAGGGGGCGGCGAGACCCCCGAATAAACATCTCCTCGGTAACAACTGTTGCCTCATGGTGAACCCATGTTGTTACGATGTGAGGGTGAACACAGCAGAGAACCCCACCGCCCAGGACCGCGAATCGTTGCCCACCGAATCGGAGCTTGCCCTTGAGCGGGCCGAGGCCTCGACCCGACACGAGAGCCTGTTCTCCGAACGCGCCGCCAACATCAAGCAATCCGCCGTCCGGGACGTCTTCGACATCTCGCTGCGCCCGGGGCTGGTCTCGCTGGCCGGGGGAAACCCCTACCTCTCGTCGCTTCCCTTGGAGAAGATCGGGACGATGGCCCACCAGCTCATCGCCCAGGAGGGGCTGACTGCCCTACAATACGGTGGTGGCAAGGGCACCATCGAGCTGCGCCAACACATCTGCGAGGTCATGGCCGAGGAGGGCATCACCGACGTCGACCCCGAGAACATCGTGGTCACCGCCGGCTCACAATCGGCCCAGGACGTAGCCTGCAAGGTCTTCTGCGACCCCGGCGACGTCGTGCTGTGCGAGGACCCCACCTACGTCGGGGCCCTGAACACCTTCGAGGCCCACCAGATCCAGGTCGAATCGGTCGCCATGGACGAGGACGGGCTGGTTCCCGAGGCCCTGCGTGAACGCATCGCCGAGGTCACGGCCACCGGTAAGCGGATCAAGTTCCTCTACACGATCCCCAACTTCAACAACCCCTCGGGCATCTCGCTGGCCGCCGCACGCCGTCAGGAAGTCGTCGACATCTGCCGCGAGGCCAACATCCTCGTCCTCGAGGACAACCCCTACGGGCTGCTGAAGTTCGACGGCGAGCCCTACCCGACGCTGCGGGCGGACAACCCGGACGACGTGATCTACATGGGCTCGTTCTCCAAGATCCTGGCCCCCGGCCTGCGCATCGGCTGGGCGTTGCTGCCCGAGCACCTGACCCGCAGGTTCTACCTGGCCAGCGAGGCGGTGGTGCTCTGCCCACCGACCCTGAACCAGATGCTGATCACCAGCTACCTCGACGGGCATGACTGGCGCGGCCAGATCTCCGCCTACCGCGGACTGTATGCCGAGCGTTGCACGGCCATGCTCTCCGCCCTCGAGGAACTCATGCCGGAAGGGGTCCACTGGACCACGCCGACCGGGGGCTTCTTCATCTGGGTCACCCTCCCGGAGGGGATCGACACCTACCCGCTGCTCGCCGAGGCCATCGACGACGGCGTCGTCTTCATCCCCGGGGCGGCCTTCACCCCCGGGGACGAGCCGAACAACCGGTTGCGACTGGCCTTCAGCGCCATCGACCCGGAGAAGATCCACGAGGGCGTCAAGCGTCTGGCGGTCGTGTTGAACCGGGCCATCGACGCCGCCTGATCCCTCCGTGGGCCTCCAGGCCCCCGGTTCGTTACCGCTGCCCTGCGGACTGTTCGTGGAACCACGGCCGGACATCGAGGGTGATCCGGTTCCGGGCCCCCGGGGGTCCGGGGTGCCCGTCCAGGTCGTAGGCCTCGTCGCCGGCCCAGGCCACGATCGGGTGGCCCTCGTCGTTGCGGGCCCCGACGCTTTTGAAGTCCGCCGGTTCACTGGCCCGTGCGGCGGCCACCGCCGCTGCCGCGCTCCGGTGGCCGCTCAACCAGTTCAGCGTCATCCAGGTGGGCGGGACCAGTTCCATGGACCCGCCGGCGTGGCGTTCCAGGGCCTCGGCCGGGGTCAGCCACGCGTGATCGACATGCTCCTCGGGACTGAGCCGGAGCGGCCCGGTGGCCTCTGTGTCCACCGCCGCCAGGAAGAACCAGGTGAGCAGCCGTTTCGGCACGCTGGGCGGCGGGGTCCAGATGGACAGGGCGGCCAGATCCTCCTGGGCGATCACCATCCCGGTCTCCTCCCGGGTTTCGCGTACGCCGGCACACCGGGCGGCCCCGGCGGGCGGATCGGGGCAATCCCGCGGGACCTCGTCCCGGTCCTCCGGATCGACGTGGCCTCCGGGAAAGACCCAGGCCCCGGCGAAGGAACCGCGGTGGGAGGGCCGTTCCAGCAACAGCACCTCCAGTCCGCGGGGCGCATCGCGCAACAGCACCACGGTGGCCGCATCACCGTGCAGGGCGGGCTCGTGCGTGGCCTCGGGCATCGACGGTCCTTCGTCCCTCATCGGGTGGGTTCCGGACCGGGACCCCGGTAGGGGATCTCCCGGGAGTCCAGCTGCTCCAGCTGCAACACCAGCCACGGACTGAAGGCCCAGGGGGTGGCGCGGACCGCGGCGACCAGGTCCTGCGGAGCCACCCAGTGGTGTTCGGCGACTTCGCTGGGCCGGGGGTCGACCCCGGAGGCGGCCCGGGCGAAATACACCGGGCAGAACTCGTTCTCCACCACCCCCGAGGCATCCTCGGCCCGGTAGGCGAACTCCGGCAGGACCATCTCGACGGCACCCAGCTCCATCCCGAGCTCGAACCCGGCCCGACGGTGCACGGCATCCTCGCGGGGTTCACCCGGTGCGGGATGCCCGCAGACGGAATTCGTCCACACCCCAGGCCAGGCCTTCTTGGCCAGGGACCTGCGGGTGACCAGGACGCGCCCTTCGGCGTCGAAGACATGGCAGGAGAAGGCCAGGTGCAGCGGCGTCGTCCCGGTATGTACTTCCGCCTTGTCAGCGCTGTCGATCTCCTGGTGGTCGGCGTCGAGCAGCACCACGTTTTCGGCGGGCCCTGGTGGTGGCGTCCGGGTTCTCACGATGGGTTCCTCTCCCCTGGTCCTTCGGTGAAATCCGACATCCCCGGCGGATGCGGCTAATCGAGCAGCAGTGCCGGCTCTTCCATGATCGCGGCGATGTCGGCCAGGAAGCGGGCCGATAGATCGCCGTCGACCACCCGATGGTCGAAGCTACCACCCAAGGTGGTGATCCAGCGGGGGACGACGTCCCCGTCGACCACCCACGGCTTCTGCCGGATGGTGCCGAAGGCGATGATCGAGACTTCGCCGGGATTGATGATGGGGGTCCCGGTGTCGACGCCCAGGACCCCGATGTTGGTCACCGTCAGCGTGCCCTCGCGCATGTCCTCGGGCCGGGTCCGCCCTTCCCTGGCGGTGGTGGTCAGCTCGTTCAGGGCCATCGCCAGTTCCTTCAGGCTCAGATCCTGGGCGTCCTTGAGGTTCGGGACCACCAGGCCCCGCGGGGTCGCGGCTGCGATCCCGAGGTTCACGAAGTGCTTGACGTGGATTTCGGCGCCCTGCCCGGTATCCACCCAGCTGGCGTTGACGCCCGGGTTCCGCGCCGCGGCCCAGATGACCGCCTTGGTGAGGATCAGCAGCGGGGAGACCTTGATGCCTTCGAAGTCGCGGGACTTCTTCAGACGCTGGATGAACTCCATCGTCCGGGTGGCGTCGACATCGACGAAGATGCTCACATGCGGAGCGGCGGACACGGAGTCGACCATGGCCTTGGCGGTGGCCTTGCGCACCCCGCGCACCGGTTCACGGGTGATCCGCTGCGCCGTGGCCCCACCGGTGGGCCGGTGGTTGGTCAGGTCCTCGCGGGTGATCTGCCCGTGCGTACCGGTTCCGCGGACATCGGAGAGTTCGATGCCCAGGTCCTTGGCGATCTTGCGGACCGGCGGCTTGGCCAGCACCCGCTCGGGCGCCGGGGGCCCCGGGGTCGGAGCAGGCTTCGTGGCGGCTTCGGCCACCGGTGTTCCCGCGGGGGCAGGTGCGGGGCGGGCCGCGGCGCCCGGCGGGGTCGCGGAGGCACCGGGACGGGTGCGGGGGCGCCGGCGGACGGGATCCGACTTCGGGCCCGAGCCGACCAGCGGGCCTGGGGCCTGCTCCTCGACGGACGCCTCGGCCACCTCCCCGGGGGTCGGGGCCGGCGGCGGGGCAGCGCCGTCAGTGGGCGCCGGGGCGGCCGTGGCTTCCGGCTCGGCCGGGGCGCCGGGCTGTTGCCCGATTTCGTCGACGGAGAACAGCGGCTGGCCGACTTCCACGACCTGTCCTTCGGCGGCGTGCAGTTCGGTGACCACCCCGGCATACGGGCTGGGCAGTTCGACCAGGGACTTGGCGGTCTCGATCTCCACGAAGACCTGGTTGATCTCCACATGGTCGCCGGTCTTGACCTTCCAAGAGGCGATATCGGCCTCGGTCAGGCCTTCGCCGACATCGGGCAGGTTGAAGGTACTCATGGGTGGCTCCTTGGGCGCATGCTGTTCGGGGTCCCGGGCATCTAGTACTCGAACGAACGATCCACGGCATCGAGCAGCTTGTCGATATCCGGCAGGTACTGGTCCTCGACCTTGGCCACGGGGTAGGGCATGTGGAATCCGCCCACGCGGATCACGGGGGCCTCCAGCGAAAGGAAGGCCCGCTCCGAGACCCGGGCGGCGATCTCGCCGCCGATGCCTCCGAACGTGGGGGCTTCATGGGTGACGATGAGCCGGCCGGTCTTGCGGACCGAATCGGTGATGGTGTCGAAATCGATCGGACTGATCGAGCGCAGGTCCACCACCTCGATGCTGCGCCCGTCCTCCGTGGCTGCCTCGGCGGCAGCCAGGGCCACCGGGACCAACGGACCATAGGTGACGATCGTGGCGTCGGTCCCCTCACGGATGACCTGGGCGCTGAAGGCATCCTGCGCCGGATTCTCGGTATCGACCTCGCCCTTGAGCCAATAGCGGCGTTTGGGTTCGAAGAAGATGACCGGGTCCTGGCATGCTGCCGCTTGCTGGATCATCCAGTAGGCGTCGTGGGGGTTCGACGGGGTGATGATGCGCAGGCCCGCGGTATGGGCGAAGAGTGCCTCGGGTGATTCCGAATGGTGTTCGATGGATCCGATGCCACCGCCGTAGGGGATCCGGATGACCACGGGGGCGCCGAAACGGCCCTCGGAGCGGGCGCGCATCTTGGCCAGCTGGGTCGTGATCTGGTTGAACCCGGGGAAGACGAAGCCGTCGAATTGGATTTCGGCGATCGGCTTGTAGCCGCGCAGGCTCATGCCGATCGAGGTGCCGATGATCCCGGATTCGGCCAACGGGGAATCGATGACGCGTGAGGTCCCGAAATCGGCCATGAGCCCCTCGGTGACCCGATACACCCCGCCGAGCCGGCCGATGTCCTCACCGATCAGCAAGGATTTGGGGTTCTCCTCCAGCACGCGGCGCAGGCCGGTGGACAGGGCCTTGGCCATGGTCATCCTGGTCATCGGGGACCTCCGGATCCGGGGGTTGCTGCCGGGTCGGCATCGGTGAAGCCCGCCTCGTAGCGGCGATGGAATTCCAGTTCCTCGCGGACCAGCGGGTGCGCTTCGGCGTAGACGTTGGCGAAGGACTGGGCCAGGGTCGGGTCCGGGAAGTCCATGGCCTCCCGGCGGACCCGGGCAGCCATCTCATCCCCGTCCGCCGAAAGCCGGGCGAAGAAGTCCTCGTCGACCAGTTCCGCGGCGCGCAGGTACTTCTCCAGCCGGGCCAGCGGGTCCTTGAGATCCCAGGATTCCTCTTCGTCCGTCGTGCGGTATTTCGTGGGGTCGTCGGCCGTGGTGTGGGCGCTGCGTCGGTAGGTCTGCGCTTCGATCAGCACCGGTCCCCCGCCGCCACGGGCGTGCTCGAGGGCCCACCGGGTGACCGCATGCACGGCCAGGACGTCGTTGCCGTCCACGTGGATGCCCGGGAAGCCGTACCCGGCGGCCCGCGCGGCCAGCGGCACCCGGGACTGGACCTCGAAGGGGACCGAGATGGCCCACTGGTTGTTCTGGCAGAAGAAGACCACCGGGGACTGGTTGCTCGCGGCGAAGACCATCGATTCGTGGGTATCGCCCTCGGAGGAGGCACCATCACCGAAGTACGCGACGACGGCGGTACCCTCCTGCGCCAGACGCTCCTCGTCCCAGTCGGCCTGGTCGCGTTGGATGCCCATCGCATAGCCGACGGCATGGGGCATCTGGGCGGCCAGCACCATCGTGTACATGTGGAAGTTGTTCTCCCGCGGATCCCATCCACCGTTGGAGATGCCGCGGAAGACGCGGAGCATCTGCGGGAAATCGACGTCGCGGGTCAGCGCGACGCCATGCTCGCGATAGGTCGGGAAGAGGTAGTCGCGGGCTTCGGTGGCCCGGCCGGAACCGATCTGCGCGGCTTCCTGGCCACGCAACGGCACCCAGAGCGCCAGTTGCCCCTGCCTCTGCAAGGCGGTGGCTTCCTCGTCGAACCGGCGGGTCAGCGCCATATCGCGGTAGAAGCCGCGGAGCGCATCGGCATCCACATCCGCCAGATAGGGCGAATACTCGCTGTCGGTGACGAGTTCTCCATCCGGCGTCAGCAACTGGATCAGCTCCGGTGCCGCGGCCGCCTGGGCGGTTGAGGTCATGCGCGTGGGTACCCTTCACTTAGAAATATGCCTCCCGCGGCATAGGTTCCGCAGGAGGCATATAACGGAAATACCACTCCAGCCTACTGGCCCGTGGGCCCGTGGCCGGAACCGGCTACCGGCTAGGAAACGGCGGGTCGTTTTGGATACTTGCTACAAACCTCGAGGAAACGCGTATTGGCCTCCTCCTCGCCGATGCTCACCCGCAGGCCCTCGACACCGAAGGCCCGCACGGACAGTGCCTGCTCGTCGGCAACCCGGGCGAAATCGGGGGTATCGGCCCCGAAGTCGAGCCAGATGAAGTTGCCCTGGGGGTCGGGGACCTCCCAGCCGATGGCCCGCAGACCCTCCACGACACGGGTCCGTTCGTCGACCAGGTGTTGTACCCTTTCGACAACCTGGTCGATGTTCTCGATCGAGGCGACCGCCGCCTTCTCGGCCAGACTGGATACCGCGAACGGGGTGGCGATGACGCGCAGGTACTGCGTGATGGACGGATGCGAGATGGAGTAGCCGACGCGCAGGTTGGCCAGCGAGTGGGCCTTGGAGAAGGTTCGCAGGACCACGACGTTCGGGTACTTCCGGTACATCTCGATGCCGTCGACGGCGTCCTCGAGGCGGACGAACTCGTTATAGGCCTCATCGATGACGATGAGCACGTTTGCCGGGACCGAGTTGATGAACTTCTCCACCTCGGCGGTCGTCAGCGCCGGGCCGGTGGGGTTGTTGGGGGTGCAGAGCATCACGACGGAGGTCTGGGCATTCACGGCTGCCGCCATGGCGTCGAGGTCATGACGCCCGTCGGGCAGGTTCGGGATCTCCACGGCATCCGCGCCGGTGGTCTGGACCACGATCGGGTAGGCCTCGAAGGAGCGCCAGGCGTAGATGACCTCATCGGCGACGTCATCGTCGTTCTGGCCGGCAAAGGTCTGCAGGATCTGGGTCAGCGCGCCGAGGCTGCCGGCGCCGGTGACGATGTCTTCGGCGGGAACGTCGAGGTATCCGGCCAGTGATTCGCGTAGCTTCGTTGCCAGCGGGTCCGGGTACCTGTTGTAGTCCACACCCTCGCGGATGGCCTCCATGACTGCCGGGACGGGACCCAGCGGGTTCTCGTTGGAGGACATCTTATAAGAGGTGAGGCCGGAGACGGCGGTCGGAGGTTTGCCCGCGGCATACTTCGGAAGCAGATCCAGCACCGGACGTGGTTGCACCTTGACGGGGGTGGCGGGGTTCTTATTGCTCATGTCTCTACCCTAGCGTCGCCACGGCCTCCCCCGCCGCCCGGACCCCGGCATGGCTCGCCGATCCACCGGCCCCGAAACACCGGTCCTCCGGGTGGCGGTATGGAAAGATGGCAGGATGCTGCGCTTCATCGTCAGAGTCATCGTCAACGCCGTGGCCCTCGCTGCCGCCGCCTGGATCATCCCGGGGATCTCCGTCGGCTCCTCGGCCGCGAGCCAAGCCACGGGGAACGACAGTGCGGGCACCGTGGTGGCCTACCTGTTCATCGGCCTGATCTTCGGGATCGTCAACGCCGTGGTCCGCCCGATCATCAGCTTCCTCTCGGTACCCATCACCTGCCTGACCCTGGGGCTGTTCGCGATCGTCATCAACGCGGCCATGCTGCTGCTGACCTCCTGGTTGAGCAGCTACACCCCCATCGGCCTGCATGTGGACACGTTCTTCTGGGATGCGGTCCTGGGCTCGCTCATCATCAGCATCGTCTCGGCACTGATTGGTTGGGTCGTCCCGGACCGCCACGACCGCTAGGAACCCACGCCGCCTCTAATGCGGCGGGGTGCTGTCCAAGGCCCGATGCCTGGGGCGCCCCGGCGGGCGGGGGACCGGTTTGATCCGGGCCTTGCGTGGCCCGGTCGACGGCACGCGACGGAGCTTGACCGTGGTCACGGTGGCCGTGGTGGCGCCGGCGAACAGGGTCCCCAGGGCAGTACGGGCCTCCACGACGCCGGGGTCGTCGCTGGTGGCCAGTTCCCCTGAAAGCTGCGTGTAGTTGCCCAGCTGGTGCGCGGCCCCGAACCCACCGGCTTGCAGATCGGTATCCGGGGCATACCCCTCGAAGTGCACGGTGACCTGGTTGCTGCTCTCGGGGTTGGGCCGGCCATCCAGGCCCGGCACCATGTCATCGACATGCTCCAGGTGCAGCCCGCGGGTGCCCTCGGGCAGCACCGTGCTGCCGACGGGCGATCCGGTGGTGACGACGTATTCGACGTCGTACCGGGCCGCCAGGTCCTCATCCACGGCCAGGTTCGCCGCATGGATCCCCCCTTGGCTGTATCCGGTGATGACCAGCCGGTCCCCCGGGCGGGCCCCGGACGCGTCCAGCGCCTCGGCCGCGGCCTGGGCCACCTGCCTGCTGCCCATCCCGGTCCCCTCCACGATGCCTGATTCGTCGAAGGGATTCCTCGAGGCCCAGTACCGCCCCTGCCGGGCCGGTTGGGTCCCCGGGATCGTCAGGACATGAACGGGCCCGCGCGCTGTCCGGGTGGTGGTGACCAGCACCGCCCCCTCCCCCGAGACCTGCGCCTCCGCCCGGCGTTGGAGATCCATCAGGTCCGGCACCGTGCCCTCGAAGGCCTCCGGTGCCGCCGTCGACACGGCCCCGAGGCGAATGGTCCGCACATTGAAGATCCATCGCACGGCGGCCAGCCCGGAGAGCCCGGTGGCCATCCGTTCGGCCACCCCGCTGCGGAAGGGGCCCCCATGATCCCGATCCCCCAGCAGGCGGGCGACCACCGAGGACGCGGCCGCCATCGAGGGATCCGAGGCGGGCCGGCCACCGAGCAGCAACCAGGGAAGTCCGTAACCGGGAGCCGCATTGATCAGGTCCTCGGTGGTCTGCGTATCCGGATGGCCATGATTGGAGGAGAACCGGTCCTGCACGGCGGCAGGTAGCACGGCGGAGCGTTGCTCATAGGCCTTCAAGGCCGCCCTGCGTTCAGCCTGCTCATAGATTGCCCGGCTGGCATCGAGCCCGGCCCGGCACTCTTCCACGGTGTCGCCGACCCCGATCGCCAGTTGGTTCCCCGAGCGTAGATACGCCTCGGCCGCGGAGGGGAGGAACCGCCCCTCGACGGCGACCGGGGGCCCGGCATCGGCCAGAGCGGTGGTGATCAGCATCCGGGCCGCGATCAGACACTCGCCGGCCCGGGCCAGCCGTGCCGCGGCGCGTTCGAATTCGTCGAGTTGGAAGTCGGCGCTGGGAGAACCCCCCGAGCTGGAATGGCTCACGGGGCACCGGCCAGCGCGGAGGCCCGTTCACTGGCGAAGGCCACCAAGGCGTCCTCCAATTCGCGCGGCAGGGCCTCGAGCTGGCCCAGGCATGACTCGAGCCGGCGGCGGTAGGCCATCCCGGCCGGGGACCGCCAGTCCACGTTCAAGGCGGCCAACAACTGCCCCCTGGCTTCGGAGACCTCCCCCAGCGCCAGACGCGTCCTGGTTTCCATCACCTCACGATCCACCAGCACCCCTCCCGCCTCCGGACCCCGTCCGAGGTCTCCATGTCGCCGCGGATACCCCCACGGTAGGAGAAGCACCGGACCGGCACAGGCCCCGCCGTCGTTCTTGTGGATATCCGCGCGCCCGGCCCGCCGCGGGAGAGGTCATCCGGTCCCGCCCCGGGCGCGGCTCATGAAACAATGGGCCCCATGGCTGAATCCGCGCGCACCTCCCTTGCATCCGAACCGCTGGCCCTTGGCGCCCTCGACGGACGGTACCGTCCGGCCGTGGCCCCGCTGGTCGATCACCTTTCCGAGGCGGCCCTGAACCGAAACCGGGTCCACGTCGAGGTCGAATGGCTGATCCACCTGACCTCGCGGTCAGCGCTTCCGGGCGTCTCCCCACTGACCTCCGAGCAGATCACGGCCTTGCGGCGGATCGTCACCGACTTCGATATCGACTCGGTCTCCGAACTCGCCGAGATCGAGGCCATCACCGTCCACGACGTCAAGGCCGTGGAGTACTACATCAACCGCCGCCTGCCGGGGATCGGCATCGAGGATCTGACCCCGCTGGTGCACTTCGGGTGCACCAGCGAGGACATCAACAACCTCTCCTACGCGGTCGGGGTGAAGGACGCGGTCACGCAGGTGTGGCTCCCCGCAGCCCGGGCCCTGGTGGGGCAGATCGGCGCCATGGCCGAGACCACCCGCACCGTGCCGATGCTCTCGCGCACGCATGGCCAGCCGGCCACGCCGACGACACTGGGCAAGGAGCTCGCCGTCACCGCCTGGCGGCTGACCCGCCAGCTGGACCGGATCGAACGCACCGAGTACCTGGGCAAGATCAACGGCGCCACCGGCACCTACGCCGCCCATTACGCTTCGGTCCCCGACACCGACTGGCAGGAGGTCTCCCGCACGTTCGTCGAAGGCCTCGGCCTGGACTGGAACCCGCTGACCACCCAGATCGAATCCCACGACTGGCAGGCCGAGCTCTACGCCGACGTCGCCCGCTACAACCGGATCCTGCACAACTTCTGCACCGATGTGTGGAGCTACATCTCCATCGGCTACTTCGCCCAGGTCCCCGTGGCCGGGGCCACCGGGTCCTCCACGATGCCGCATAAGGTCAACCCGATCCGCTTCGAGAACGCCGAGGCCAACCTGGAGATCTCCAACGGCCTGCTGGACACCCTCGGCGCGACCTTGGTGACCAGCCGCTGGCAGCGCGACCTCACCGACTCCTCCTCGCAGCGCAACATCGGCACCGCCTTCGGCCACTCCCTGCTGTCCATCTCCAATGTGGCCAAGGGGCTGGAACGCCTCGACGTGGCCGAGGAGGTCCTGGCCGACGACCTGGAACACAACTGGGAAGTGTTGGGCGAGGCGATCCAGATGGTCATGCGGGCCGAGGCCATCGCCGGGGTCCCCGGCATGGAGAACCCGTACGAACGGCTCAAGGAGCTCACCCGCGGACACCGGGTGGACGCGACCCGGATGAAGGAATTCGTGTCGAGCCTGGGGTTGAGCGAACAGGCGTCGGCCCGTTTGAAGGAGCTGACCCCGGGGACCTACAACGGGATTGCCGCTGAGCTGGTGGACCACCTGGGGCGGTAGTTCCTAGTCATCCCCCACGCCGGCACGGAGGTGGGGGACGACCATGGGGGTGCCCGCTTGCGGGTCGTCCATGATCTCGGCCCCCAGGCCGAAGATCCCATGCACCAGTTCCGAGGTCAGGATCGACCGTGGTGTTCCGTGCGCCCGGATCGCCCCCTCCTTCATCACCACCAGATCCGAGGCGAAGCGTGCCGCCTGGTTCAGATCGTGCAACACGGCCACGATCGTCCGGCCTTCCCGGTTGAGCTCGGCGAACAGCTCCAGGAGGTCGTATTGGTGGGCGATGTCCAAAAACGTCGTCGGCTCGTCGAGCAGGATGATGTCGGTGTCCTGGGCCAGCACCATCGCCAACCAGGCCCGCTGGCGTTGGCCCCCGGAAAGGGAGGCCACGGGCGTCTGCTCCGATCCGAGGAGCCTGGTGCGTTCCAGGGCCGCGGAGATGGCCACGTCGTCGGCCGGGGACCATTGACGCAGCAGCGTGTGATGGGGGTGGCGTCCGCGGGCCACGAGCTCCCCGACGGTGATCCCCTCCGGGGCCACGGCGCCCTGGGGCAGCAACGACACCCGGCGGGCCATGGTCCGCCCGCGCAGGCGGGCCACCGGTTCCCCGTCCAGGGTGATCCTTCCGGCGGCGGGCCGGTTGACGCGGGCGAAGGCCTTGAGCAGGGTGGACTTGCCGCAACCGTTCGGGCCCACGATGACCTTGAAGTCCCCGGCGTGGATGTCCAGGTCCAGGTTCTCCACGATGGTGCGGTTCCCGTAGCCCAGACGGATGGCTTCGGCGCAGAGGAGCGGACCGCGGTGGCCGGTTTCGGCGGGTGGGCGGCTCATGTCTGCCCCTTTCTGAATTCGTGGACGAGCAGGAGTCCCAGATAGACCCCGCCGATGGCCAGGGTCAGGATCCCGACGGGCAACGCCTTCGCCCAGGGGGCTTGTTGGGCGACGAGGTCGGCGGCCACCAGGAGCACGGCGCCGGTCAGCCCGGAGAGCAGCAATTGGGGTCGCCCGCTGGCGGCGAGGCGTCGTGCTATATGCGGGGCGGTCAGGGCGATGAAGGCGATTGGACCGGCGACGGCGACCGCCCCGCCGGCGAGGATGACACTGAGCAGGACGGCACGACGGCGGGTACTCACCGCCGGGGAACCGAGCCCCTGGGCGACGTCGTCCCCCATTTCGCTCAAGGCCAGCGGGACACTCAACAACGCCAAGGGAATCGCACAGACGGCCAGCACGATTCCGACGATGGCTGCGTGCTCCCAGGATCGCGCTTCGAGGCTTCCGTTCAGGTAGGCCGAGAGCATGGTCGCCTGGTCACGGGCGACCAGATAGACGACATAGTGGGTGAAGGCGGCGGCCATCGCCGAGACCCCGATGCCGGCCAGGATCATGCGCAGTGGATTCCCGAATCCGGTTCCGGTGCCCAGGGCGACGAGTCCTACAGCGGCAGCAGCACCAAGCACCGAGCCCACCGGAATCGAGGCAGCACCGGGCAGCAGCAGGCCGAATAGGGCCGCGCCCGCACCGGCCCCGGCGCTGACACCGATGACGTCGGGGCTGCCCAACGGGTTGCGGGTCACCGATTGGAACAGGGCCCCCGAGAGGCCCAACGCCACCCCGGCCCCGATGGCCACGACCAGACGCGGGCCGCGTAATGTTCCCAAGACGAAGGCCTGCTTGGCGTCCTCGGCCCCGCCGAAAAGGGCCCCGAGGAGTCTGGACGGCTCGATCCCGAGTCCGCCCATCGTCAAGGTTGCAAATCCTGCAGCCAGCACTGCGGCCACCAGCAGGAACCCGACGGCCAGCGGGCGTCGGGACACCGGCAGTGCGACGTGGTGGCCCAGCCGCAGGACGGGTCCGACCGCCGCAGGCCTTGGCTCTGGTTCCCGGTGCCGTGGTGGCCGGGCTGCCGGTTCCTGCGCGGATCCGGGAGTGGTCTCTTCGTCGTCCCCCCGGGATACCGGGCGCGTAGTCAGATCACTCATGAGCGGTCCCCGAGTTTCCTGACCACCAGCAGCAGGACCGGGGCCCCGACGAAAGCGGTGACGACGCCGACCATGAGTTCCTGCGGGCGCAGCAACACCCTGCCGATGACGTCGGCGGCGAGCAGCACGGCGGGCCCGACCAGGAGGGATCCGATGAGTTGGCGGCGCATGTCCAGTCCGACCAGGGCCCTGACGATATGCGGTACGGCCAACCCGATGAAGGCGATCGGCCCGACGGCGGCGGTGGCGGCGGCACTCATCAGGGTCGCGGCCCCGAGCCCTCCGGCCCGGATGAGCCCCGTATGGACGCCGAGTCCGGTGGCGGCGTCGTTCCCCAGGGCCAGTGCGTTCATTCCTCCGGCGACGGCGAACGCCATGACGAGACCCAGCAGCAGGAACGGCAGGACGGAAAAGAGCTGGGCGTAGGCGCCATGGTGCAGGGAGCCGACGACCCAGAAACGGTAGTTGTCGAAGGTCTGGGGCAGACTGAGCGCGATCCCCTGGACGTAGGCGGTGAGTACCGCGGTCACGACGGCACCGGCCAGGATCAGTCGCACCAGATTGGCGTTGCTGGATCCCGCGGTGCCCACGACGTAGACGACTATCGCTGCCATCCCGGCCCCGACCAGGGCCACCCAGACCGCCGCGGGGGATCCCAACGTCAGGCCGAAGAGTGCCGTGCAGGTGACCATGGCCGCTGCGGCGCCGGCGTTGATGCCCAGCAGGCCGGGGTCGGCCAGCGGGTTGCGGGTGGCGCTTTGCATCAGGGTCCCGGCCACGGCCAGGGCGGCACCGACGGCGACGCCGAGCAGGGTGCGTTGGTAGCGGGCGTCGAACACGGCGGCCAGATAGGGATCTGCATGACCGCCGAGGGCATCGAAGACCTGGGTCAGGGTGGTGGGCTTGGAGCCGAGGGTCAGGCTCGCCAGGACGACGACGGCCAACACCAGCAGGCAGCCCACGAACACGGGCACCCCGCGCGGCAGGCGCGGACGGGGTGTCCGGGCCTGCCGCGTGCCGTCGGTGGTGGTGCCGAGGGTGCTGATGGCGGGGTTACTTTCCGGCCTGCTCGATGGCCTCGTCGATCATCGGGAGGTAGCGGTCCACGGCATACGGGACCGTCAGCGGGTTGATCATCGAGGAGGCGGTGACGAAGGCGTTGTCCTCGCTGGCGACCACCGCGCCCTGCTTGATGGCGGGGATCTGGGCGTAGAGCTTATTCGATAGGGCCTGCTTGCGGGCTGCAGCGTCGGAGTAGAACGTGAAGATCAGGTCGCTGTCGTTGAGCTGGTCGGCATTTTCGTAGCCGATGACCGCAGAATCGGTGCCTTCGGTCTCCTCCATCTCCTCCACGGCAGCGTCGACCTTCAGGCCCAGGGCCTTGACCATGGCGGCGCGCTGCTCGGTGGGTTTGAAGACCCCCAGGGTGTCGGGGGTGGTGTAGATGTAGGAGAAGGTGTGCTCGGCATAGTCGGGGTGCTCCTCGGCGACATCGGAGAGCTGCTGCTTCAGGTCGGAGACCAGGTCCTGGGCCTCGGCTTCCTCTCCCAGCGCCTGCCCGACGATGTCCATCTGCTCATCCCAGTCGATGCTCCAGGCCTGATCCGGGTAGGCGACGGTCGGGGCAATCGCGTCCAGGGTGTCGAACTGCTCCTGGGTCAGACCGGACCAGGGGGCCAGGATGACGTCCGGTTCCAGATCGACGATCTTTTCCATGTCGAGCTTCTCCCCGGCCCCGACGAGTTCGGGCAGCTCCCCGCCGTCGTCCTCCACTGCGTCGTGGATCCACGGCAGGTAGCCGGTGTCGTCGGCGGCCCACGCATATTCCTCCATCCCGACGGGGATGGTGCCCAGGGCGATCGAGGTTTCGGTGGAACCCTGGCCCAGGGTGATGACCCGCTCCGGTTTCTCGGGGATCTTTGCTTCGCCCAGGGCACTGTCGATCGTCACGGGGAAGCCGGCGGTCTCACCGGAGGAGGCTTCCTGGCCGTTGCCGGCGGCAGCGTCGCCGCCGGCACAGCCGGTCAACACGAGGGCCGACGCGGCGGTCAGGGCCACGGTCGCCCCGAAGGAGCGGAGAGAGGGAAGGGGCATGAGGATCCTTAGGTGATGCGGTCCCGCAGGGGTCCGGCGCGACTCCGGAAATGTACGAAAGTTAGGTTACCCCAACCTAATAAGCGATGTACAACGCCACGGGTTCATCATCTAATTATCGGTGCGGTGATCCTACAGCCACCCGCGCTCGGCGGCGATGCCCGCGGCCTCGATCCGGTTGACCGCCCCGGTCTTGCCGATGGCTGCGGACAGGTGGTTCCGCACGGTCCCCGCGGAGAGATGCATGGCCGCCGAGATCGCCGCGACGGTCCGACCGTTCCGGGCCTGTGCGAGAACCTCGCGCTCCCGCTCGGTCAGCGGGTTCCGCCCCTCGGATAGCGAGGTGGCCGCCAACTGGGGGTCCACCACCCGCAACCCGGCGTGGACCTTGCGGATGGCCTCGGCCAACTCGGCCGCCGGGGTGTCCTTGACGACGAATCCGCTGGCCCCTGCCTGGAGCGCTTCACGGAGATAGCCGGTGCGCCCAAACGTGGTCACCATCAGCGTCCGGCAGCCGGGTACCTCCTGGTGGATCCGGCGGGCGGCCTCGATCCCGTCCAGGCCCGGCATCTGGATGTCCAGGACGCAGACGTCGATCTCGCAGGAGGCCGCCCGTTCGACGGCGTCCACCCCGTTATCGGCTTCGGCCACGACGTCCAGGTCGGTTTCGAGTCCCAGCAGTGCCACGAGGGCACCGCGCACCAGCGCCTGGTCGTCGGCGACGAGGATTCTGATGCTCACCAGCTGGCCTCCACCCGAGCTCCGCCGAGCTCTGCTGCTCCGATGCGGAAACCCGCCCCGGCTTCGGCCATGCGCTCGCTCATTCCACAGACCCCGTTCCCGGCCGTGCTGGTCCCCCACCCGACCCCGTCGTCTTCAATGACCAGTGAATTGGGGCCGAAACGGATCACGCAGCGGGTGGCCTGGGCATGGCGCAGCACGTTCGTGCCCGCCTCGCGCAGGAACCAGCCCAGCGGCCCATGGAACTTCTGCGGGACCTCCCCGGCGGGCTCGCCTTCGATATCCACGTCGATCCCTGCCCCGGTGAGCGTGATGCGCAGCGCCTCGAGCTGATTGGGAAGGTCATTGCCCAGCAGTCCACCCACGGTGGTCCTGACGTCGGAGAGGGCTCCACGCACCAACGAACGGATTTCGGCGATCTCCGCGCGACTACGCTCGGGGTCATCAGTGATGAGCCGCTCGGCGAGTTCGGCCTTCACGGCCACCACGGTGAGCGTATGGCCCAGGACATCGTGCACATCCCGGGCGACGCGTTCGCGTTCGGAGACCACGGCGAGGTCGGCCTGAATCTCGTCACTGCGCGTCCCGGCCTCGATGAAGGCGAAGGTGACCATGTTCAGCACGAAGATCCCCGCCTGGATGGCCACGATGTACAAATAATCAGTGATGTCTCCGGCGAGCGCCGACAGCAGGAGGGTCAACCCGATGCTGGCGATGCCCACCGCCCAAGCCCCGGCCCGCGACAGCAGGAAGCAGGCGTAGGCGATCAGGAACGGGCTCATGTAGATCGCGTCGAGGCCGATGATGGCACCCATCCCGAGCAGGATGGCGACCAGTGCGGCCAGGCCCAACGGGGTCCAGCGGACCCACTTCGCTTCCGGGTCCAGCCGGTTGCCCAGGATGAAACCGGTCAGGTAGACGCCGATGAACAGGCCGATCAGCAGGAACGCCAGGACCAGTAATCCGGGGCCGAGGTCGGCCTGGACGACGGCGGCGACGGTATAGCCCAGGAAGATGAGCCAGATGGCCGAAAGGAGCCAGCCGTGGCGTTCCCAACCGCTCCTGGCAGACGACGGCTCGGCCGACGCGACGGACGGACGGGCGGCGGCCCGGGTCTCGGGGATGGTCATCCCGTCGTCTCCTAACGGCGTGCCTGGCCGCGGCGTACGGCCAGGACCGCGACGATTCCGAAGATGAGAAGCCATGCCACCAGATTAGCGATCAACCCCCACAATGGGTCGACTTCCGGCGATTGGGCCTGTGCCCCCTCGAGGATCGGCCACCGCACCAGCCCCACATACCCGTACATGGGGGTGAAGCGTGCGACTTGCAGCAGGGTTCCGCTCAGGGGGATGAAGACGTTCCCGAGGAAGGCCAATATCACCAGGGCTCCGGAGGCGACCCCCATGGCTGAATCGCTTTTGAAAAGCATGGCGATGGCGTAGCCGAAGAGGGAGAACAGGACCGAGCCGACCAGGGCGATGAGGAAGGTGACCGGCCACATCCACGCACTGTCGACGCGGGCACCGGTGAAGGCGCCGACCACGAAGACCACGGCGATGGCCAGCGCGGTGATGGCCAGGGCGACCACCGCCTTCCCGGCCACGAATCCTGCGGGCCGCAGCGGGGTCAGGGCGATCTGTCGACCCCACCCCTGCATCAGCTCGACGGCGGCGACCCCGGTGACGGCGGTGGCGGCCACCGAGGCGCCATAGGCGGCCATCGAGGCCATGATGTAGAATTTCACGTTCCCGTGGCCGGCGGATTCCCCGCCGTAGCCGAAGGACAGCCCGAAGATCACATACATCAGGGCCGGGAGGATCAGGACGAACATCAGGTTCATGACGTCGCGCAGCTGGCGGGTCAGATCGATACGGACGAAGGTGGCATTCATGACGGTTCCTTTGGCGTGGGGGCGAAGCGGGGCGGCGTTCAGGCGCCGGCGGTCTCGGCGGCCGGCTCGTTGGTCATCTGGACGAAGGCGGTCTCCAGGCTGGGGGCGGAGATTTCCAGGTTGGTTCCGCCCGTCCGGGTCAACAGGTGCAGGGCGACGGCGTCGGAATCGCTGGCCGTGACGGTGATGCGTGGACCGTTCACCACCACCGCGGTCACCCCGTCCAGGGCCTTCAACTCGGCCAACCGCGGGTCGGCCGCATCGATGGTCCCGTGCTCCTGCAGGGTCGCCGCGACGGTTCTGCCGGAGGCCAGGGCCCTGACATTGGCGGTGGTTCCGTCGGCGATGATCTTCCCGGCGTTCATCAACACGATGCGCTGGGCGAAGCTCTCGGCCTCCTCCAGGTAGTGGGTGGCGAAGATGACTGTCCTGCCTGCCGTGGCATCCCGGCGCATGGTGGCCCAGAAGGCGCGGCGGGCGTTGACATCCATGCCGGCGGTCGGCTCATCGAGGATCAGCACGTCTGGGTCCGGCAGCAGGGCCAACGCGAATTTGAGCCGCTGCTGCTCGCCACCGGAACATTTGACCACCTTGCGGTGGGCCAGCCGGGTGATGTCGGTGGCCTCCATGACCTGTTGGACCCGGTCCTGGGCCCCGTGGAGGGAGGCGATGGCCAGTACGGTCTCCTGGACCGAAAGGTCCCGGAGCAGGCCGCCGGTCTGCAGGAGGGCGGAGACCCGGCCGGCACGGACGGCTTCCTGGGGTTTGCCACCGAAGATGGAGACCGTCCCGGAGGTGGGGTCGGTCAGCCCCAGGGCCATGTCGATGGCGGTGGTCTTGCCGGCCCCGTTGGGTCCGAGCAGGGCGACGATCTCCCCCGGGGCGACACTCAGGCTGATGCCGTCGACGGCGTTGAGCCGGCCCCCGTCCACGGAGAAGGTCTTGTGTAGGTCCTGGAGTTCGAGGGCTGCTGTCGTGGTGTCCATGGGACCAGTCTTGTGGTTGAGCCGTTCCGACGCCTCTGGCAGCGATCACCTTCCGACCATGACCGTTGTCATGGTCCGGTCTCCGCCGGTCAGGCCCGCTTCGTGCCGCTGGACGGGAGGAGCGTGGCGGTGAGATCCGGGTCGGTCATGTCGGGATCAAAGGGGAACATGGGTCGCTCGATGTTCCGGTGGCCCAGTCTCAGGAGGTCCTGGTCCACCCCTCCGGGGGTCAGTGCCAGCATCCAGTCGGCGGCCACGTCGAAGAACTCGGGGTCCAGATAGCCGATCTTCACGATCACCAGGTCCGCCTCCGAGACATCCAGCCCGGCCGCTTCGAAGTCCGAGATCCGGTGGTAGGGCTTGCGGCGTTCGGTGATGATCGCTTCGATCGAGCCGATCTGGACCACTGCCACGCGGCCCGAGGTCTCATCCCCCGCGCTGATCTGAACCACGGTCCCGTCCAGGAGAACCGGTCCGGCGTGCAGATGGTCCACCGCGGCCCCGGCCGAAACCCTGAGGCGTGCTCCGACCCCCGCCTGATGGCACGCCTCCACCGCCGCCTCATCGAAGAGGGAGGCGACCACGGTCCGCGGGCCCCCCGCAATGAACCTGGGATCCTCGATCAATCGGGTCAGCGTCCAGGTCACATCCCCCGTGCCTCCGGCCGTCGGGTTGTCCCCGGAATCGGAGAGCACGTAGGGACGCGGCGCACCGTCGGCGAGCGCTACGTCGAGACAGTCGGCCAGGGGCGCCGCCGGGGCGACGAAGGCGAAGTCGGCCCGCGCATCCCAATATGTGCGGGCCAGTTCGGTGGCCTGGGCTGCCGCGAGGTCGGCGTCGTCCCCGGTGACGACCACGCAGGCTGAGCACCGCGGTTCGTCCGCCCAGGCGTAGCCGACCCAGAGGGAGGCATCCACGATGCCATCCAGGGCTTCGATGCCGGGGATCGCCGCGTAGATGCCCCGCGCCGGCTCCAGTCGGGTGGAGGTCTTCTCCCCGGGCAGCAGCACAGGGATCCGGACGTAGGCCTTGGCCGGGGCTCCGGTGCCTTCGAGCAACCGGGCCTGCAGGTTCGCCATGGCCCGGGTCTTGGTTTGTTGCTCGTCCTCGTGAGGAGCCATGCGGTAACAGGTGATCAGATCGCAGGCGTTCACCAGTTCCGCCGAAACATTGCCGTGCAGGTCCATCGGGGCGGAGATCAGTGTCCGCGGCGTTCCCGCGGCCGCACTGGAGTCGTCGAGGGCGGTGCGGACGGCCCGGGCCAGATCGGCTTCGGCATCCTGCCGTCCCAGGACCGTCATGGCGCCATGGATGTCCAGCAGGAATCCGTCGAAGGGGCCGCAGGCACGGATCATGGACACCAGTTCGGTCTTCAACGCCTCATAGACCTCGGGAAGGACCATGCCCCCGGGCAGGGACCGGGCGTGGACCAGCGGCACCCACTCCACCTCGTCGGCGACCGCCGGATCATGTTCGGGGCCATCCGGCTGCAGGACCGCATAGCGGGAGAGCAGTTCGTCGTCGTGCGTGAACCGGAAGGCCTCGAACCCCGAACGGTGCGGGGAGAAGTTCGAGGCTTCGATGGACATCCCGCCCACACCGATGCGTGGACGTCCACCCCGACGGCGCATCAGCGCCCCGCCTGGAAGCGGATGATCCGTTCGATGGCTTCGGTGACGGCGTCTGGGCCGGCGGCGAAACTCAACCGGACCGCCCGGCGCCCGCCGACGACGTCGAAATCGGCTCCCGGTACCAGGGCGACCCCCTCCTGCTCCAGCAGCGCGGCGCAATAGGCCGTCGAATCCTCGAAGCCTTCAAGGGCCTCCCCCAGGTGCGCGTACACGTAGAACGCCCCGTCGGCCGGGGCGGCCTGGCCCCATCCGAGCCGGGGCAGGTTGTCCAGCAGGACGGCACGGGTGGCCGCGAACTGGTCTACGAAGGCTTCCGCCTGCCGGTAGGACTCCTCGGTAAAGGCCTCCACCGCGGCCATTTGTGCCGGCGCCGGCGGGCAGAGGGCCACGTTCCCGGCGAGTGCCTCGACCGCTGGCAGCAGGTCATCGGGCACCAACGCCCAGCCCAGGCGCCAGCCGGTCATGCCCCAGTATTTGGAGAAGCTGGAGATGACCACGCCGGTGCGCTCCAGTTCCCAGGCGCTCACACCCCGGACGTCGGGGTCGCCGGCGGCGGGGTAGGTGATCCCGTGGTAGATCTCGTCACTGACCAGCCGGGCCCCGTGGGCGGCACACCATTGCGTCAGTGCCGACAGTTCCTCCCGGGAGACCATGGTTCCGGTCGGGTTGGCCGGGGAGGCCAGCATCAGCCCCGAGAGCGGCCCGTGCTCGGCGACGGCCGCATCGAGCTGTTCGGGGGTGGGCTGGTACCGGGTCGCCGGACCGCAATCGAGTTCGACGACCTCGATGCCCAGGGTGCGCAGGATGTTCCGGTACGCCGGATACCCCGGCCGGGCCAGGGCGACCCGGTCCCCGGGGTTGAAGGCGGCCAGGAAGGTGAGCATGAACGCCCCGGAGGATCCGGTGGTCACCGCGACGTTGGCCGCCGGGACCTCGAGGCCGTACCAGCGCAGGTAGTGCCCGGCGATGGCCTGACGGAGTTCGGTGATGCCCAGGGCCGGGGTGTAGGTCAGCGGCATGGCCGAGGCGTGGATGGCCGCGGCCCGTGCCGAGACGTCCGATGGCGCCCCACCGCTGGGTTCACCGGCGCAGAGGGAGATGACGTCGCGCCCGGCGGCCCGCAGGTCGGCCACCCGGGAGAGGATGTCCATCACCTGGAAGGAGGGCACCTGGGCCCGGGAGGCAACGGTCAAGGGCTGGTTCATGGTGCTCCTTCGAGGTCGGGGGTGCCCGCGGCTGCTCCGTCGAGCCGGGTCAGGTAGTAGTGCATCGGGGCGTGGCGGATCCTGGCCGGAAGGCGGGGAAAGACCAGGGCGAGCCCTCGCATCAGGGCCCGGAAGACGGCGTCGTGCCCCGGCCCGTAGCGCAACCCGTAGGCGTGGCGCAGTTCGGGTGTCAGCAGGCCCGCGGTGAGGATCCTGGCCACGGGCATCGCCAGCCGGATCCAGGGCGGGGCGTTGTGGGCCTCCAGCAGGGCACGGCCCACCCGCATGGTGGTCCGATCCACCGTCAGCTCACCGGTCATGGCCTCCCAATAGGCGGCGAAATCGGCGCGGGTGGCCGGCCAGGCCCCTTCCGGGACGCGCAAGGCGGTGCCCAGCACCGAGTACCCGCGGTAGATCTTCTCGGCGGTATCGCCCGGTAACGGCCCGAAGACCGCCTCGTACACGATCATGGCCGAGTCGTAGAGGGTGGCGGCGACCCAGAGCTGGGAGTCCGGGTCATGGGCGTCGTAGGCTGGGTGGCTGCCGTCCGCGGCGGCCTCGGAATGCACGGGGGCGTGGACCCGCTCGACCCAGGTACGGGCGGCCTCGGCCTGGGCGTCGGTGCCGTTGGTGAGGGCGTAGATGTAGGTCAGGGTGCCGTGCAGCCGGGACAGGGGGTCCTGGACGAATCCCGAATGACGGGACACCCCGTGCCCGACCGGCGGGTAGGCCAGTTGCAGCAGGATGGCCCGGCCGGCCCCGGCCAGCATGACCGATTCGGGGGCCAGGTCCGCGATTGACTGTGGCCCGGTGGTGCCACGACTGAAGATCCCCATGACACCGATGCTAGTGCCATTTCACGGGCACGCGATGGCGGGGCCGCATTAGGCCACCGGTTCCTTCGTTCCGGCGCGGCCCTACTCCGAGGCGGCGAGCTGGCCGCAGGCGCCGTCGATCTCCTTGCCGCGGGTATCGCGCAACGTGGTGGGAATCCCGGCGTCGATCAGACGGTTGATGAACTCGTCGGTGATCTCCGGCTCCGAGGACGTCCAGACCGAACCCGGGGTGGGGTTCAGCGGGATCGGGTTCACGTGCACCCAACCGCGGCCGCGCTTATTGAGCTTCTTGGCCAGCAGATCCGCCCGCCAGGCGTGGTCGTTCATGTCCTTGATCAGCGCGTACTCGATCGACACCCGTCGCCCGGTGGCCTTGTAGTAGTTGTAGGCGGCGTCGATGGCCTCATCGGCCTTCCACCGCGAGTTCACCGGGATGAGCTCGTCACGCAGCTCGTCGTCGGGGGCGTGCAGGCTCAACGCGAAGGTGATCGGGATGTCCTCGGCGGCCAGCTTATTGATCGCCGGGACCAGCCCCACGGTGGAGATGGTGATGTTGCGTGCACTCATGCCCAGCCCCTCGGGGGCGTCGTTGATCATCCGGTGCACGGCGTTCATGACCCGCTTGTAGTTGGCCAGCGGCTCGCCCATGCCCATGAACACGATGTTGGTGACGCGTTCGGCGTCGTATCCTCCATCGCGGCGGCCGCCTCCGAGTCCGCCCTCGGCGATGACCCGGTTGGCCTGGACGATCTGGTCCAGGATCTCCGCGGCGGACATGTTCCGGGTCAGTCCGGCCTGGCCGGTGGCGCAGAAGGGGCAGTTCATGCCGCAACCGCATTGGCTGGAGACGCACAGGGTCACCCGGCCCGGATAGCGCATCAGCACGGATTCGACCAGGGAACCGTCGAAGAGCCGCCACAGGAACTTGACCGTGTCCCCGTTGTCGGTGGTCAAGCGCTTCACCTGGGTGAGCAGCGTCGGGAACATGGCGTCCACCAGTTCCTGGCGGCGTTCCTTGGGCAGATCGCTCATCTGCTCGGGGTCGGTGGTGTAGTGCTGGAAGTAGTGCACGGAGAGCTGCTTGGCCCGGAACTTCGGCAGACCGAGTTCGACGAGCTTGGCCTGGCGTTCGGCCAGCGTCAGATCGGCCAGGTGCACCGGCGGCTGGGAAACGCGCGCCTTGGACTTGAACTCCAGCTTCGGCCGGCCGTCGGGGGCCATGGCCTGGGTCCAGCCTTCTGCGGTGGGACGGACCTGGGCGCGGCCTTCCTGCCGGGCGCGGTTCTCCGACTGGCGGGAACGCTCGGTGGAATCGGGGGCTGCGGTCTCTTCAGGGGTACTCATTACACCCATTCTCCCATGCCCGTCCACCCGGCGCCCATTCAGGCCTCGGAGACCGGGTTTTCCGCGGGTGCTTCCTGCGCGGATGCGGCCCGTTTGACGGCACGACGACGGAGTTTCGATTTGCCCGCGACGGTGGGTGCGGGCAGGTTCCGGGTTTCCCACCAACTGATCACGTTGTTGATGGCCCGACCCAGGACCAGCGAGACGACGATGGCCAACAGCACGGCGACCTCGGTGGACAAACCGTCCCAGGCCCCGGACAGCAGGCCCACCCCGACGGAATACACCGACCAGAGGACCCCGGCAATGAGCGAATGCTGGAGGAAGACCCGCCAGGTGTGGGGAACCAAGGCGGAGCCGATGTTCATCGTCAACCGGCCCATGGGGATGAACCGCGAGGTCATCACCAGGGGAAGATCGTGGTCCTTGAGCCTATTGCGCGTCGCGGCCAGGGCCGCCTGCCAACGCCGTCCGGCCAGGATCCGCCAGTTCACGACGTCGAAGCGCACGGCCAACGCGTAGATCGCCGCGTCCCCGGCGATCGCGCCGACGAGCATGGAGGCGGCGAGCAGGAGCGGGTTCAGGGTGTCCGTTTGCGCGGCCAGGGCGCCCAACGCGACATACAGCGTCGTACTGGGCACCGGGGGGATCAGCGCGGACAGGGCCACCATCACCGCCCCGAAGAGATACACCCACGTCCCGTCGAGGGAACGCAGTCCCTCGCCTACTTCATTCACCGGTACTCCCTTGATTGCACGCCGTGGCTTCGCGGCCGAACAACGATCCTAGTGCAGTAGCCGTGGCGACCCGACCCCGCGGCGTCGCTCCGGGGCCCGGCTCAGGAAGCTTCCCACGGCAGCCGGGCGTCCGTGGCCACCGGGTGCAGTGGAACCACCAGGACCGGTCGATCCTGCCGGTGGGCCAGATGCACCGCCACGGATCCGCCCAGGAACTCACGAAAGCCCGAGCTGACGCCCGGCTCCCGCGTGCCGACGACGATCATCGCGGCCTCTTGTTCCGCGGCGAAGGCCGCCAGGGCCGTCGCCGTGTCCCCGACCAGGCAGCGCGTGGACCATTCCACGTCCAGCCCGCCCATGAGGCCTTCGATCCTGCGACGCACCTCGGGGTCGAAAGTGGGTTCGGCTGGTTCGTCGCTGTCCGGGTCGATCGGTGCGAACCACGTCGAGCCGTCGGCGCCGTTAACGGCATATCGGCTGGGATCCACGGTGGCAAACAGTGCCAACGCCCCATACTGCTGGGCGACCTCCGCCGCGGTCCGGATCAGTTCGTCCCGCGGCCGTGGAGGGACCCCGACGACGAGGCAGGCCCGGCGCGGGGACCCGGTGGATGGTGGCGTGCTCACGACGGTCCTCCAGTTCAGCGGATATGCTGCCCACTATCCCAGACCCGGGACAGCGCGTGAAGCGTTCCGGCCGCGTTGTGCGCCGGGAGGGCGGCCCCGGGGGGAATGTGGATACGATACCCCCATGCGCCTCTGGTCCCTGCACCCCCGGTATCTGGATTCCAAGGGTCTGGTGGCGTGCTGGCGTGAAACCCTGCTGGCGCAAAAGGTCCTTGGCGGCGACACCGTTGGCTATCGGAACCACCCCCAATTGACGCGGTTCCGTGCCGGTGGCGACCCGATCTCCTTGATCGGCGCCTACCTCGAGGGCCTGGCGGCCGAGGCCGATTCCCGCGGCTACCGGTTCAACCGTGCCCTTGTCCTGGTCCCGCACGTCCCGGCCGGGCCGCTGCTGACGGTGACCGCCGGCCAGCTGGAGCACGAGCGCGACCACCTGCTGGCCAAACTGGCCGTCCGCGCGGTCGAGCTCAGGGGTTCGGTCCCCACGCCACCCGAGACGCATCGCCTTTTCTCAACGATTCCCGGCCCGATCGAACCGTGGGAGGTTCCGTAGCCGGCCGACCGGGTATCGCAGCGAGCTGCCGTGGGGCCGGTCCCGGACACGCAAAAGCGCGGCACACACCGAAGTGTGTACCGCGCTTCGCGGAAATCCGTCGGGACCTAGCCCTCGGCGGGATCCTCGACGACCAGCGGGTAGACGCCGTTCTCGTCGTGGACTTCGCGGCCGGTCACCGGCGGGTTGAAGACGCAGGCCATGCGCAGCTCGGTGGTGGCACGCACGGTGTGCTTCTCGTGGCCATCCAGCAGGTACATGGTGCCGTCGGCCAGGTCGTGGACCTCGCCGGTCACTTCGTTGGTCAGCGTTCCCTCGCCCTGCACGCAGTACACGGCTTCGATGTGGTTGGCGTAGTGGAACGTCGAGGTGGTTCCGGCGTAGATCACGGTGTCGTGGAAGGAGAAGCCGACTCCTTCGCGGGCCAGCACCATGCGGCGGCTGCGCCAGGTCTCCGACTTGATGTCGCGCTCGGTTTCGTTCAGGTCATCGCGGTTGATTACCTTCATCTGGTGTCCTCCTGGGGAAGTTGGGGAAAAGTCGGGGTGGTTATCGGGGTGCTGCGGAGCCTAGGCCGAGGCCAGGGCCGGCTGTCCGGTCACGGTGCGCACGGCGTTGCCGAGCACGGTCAGCCCGCGCTGCAGCTCTTCGGCGGTGATGGTCAGCGGCGGCATGATCTTCAGGACCTCGTCCTCCGAGCCGGAGGTCTCCACGAGGAGGCCGTTGGCGAAGGATTCGGCGGCGACCTTCGTGGCGATGGAGTGGTCCGGGAAGACGACGCCGGAGAGCAGGCCACGGCCGCGCAGTTCCGCGCCGTCGACCAGGGCGACGATCTCGGCCAGGCCATCACGCAGTGCGGTGACGGTGCCGGCGAGCTCGTTCTGGAAGTCGCCGGTGGCCCAGTACTTCTTCAGTGCGGCGGTCGCGGTGACGAAGGCCGGGTTGTTGCCACGGAAGGTGCCGTTGTGCTCGCCCGGGCCCCAGATGTCGAGTTCGCGCTTGAACAAGGTCAGCGCCATGGGCATGCCGTAGCCGGAGATCGACTTGGAGATGCACACGATGTCCGGCTCGATGCCGGCTTCCTCGAAGCTGAAGAACGTGCCCGTACGGCCGCAACCGGCCTGGACGTCGTCGACGATCAGCAGGACGTCGTGGCGCTTGAGCAGCGCGGCGAGGCTGCGCAGCCATTCGGCGCGGGCGGCGCGCAGGCCACCTTCGCCCTGGACGGTCTCCACGATGACGGCGGCGGGCTTGTCGACGCCCGAGCTGCTGTCTTCGAGCAGGTGCTCGAGCCAGACGAAGTCGGCCTGTTCGCCTTCGAGGTAGCCGTCGAAGGGGATCCGCGAGCTGTTGGCCAGCGGGACGCCGGCCCCGGCGCGCTTCATCGAGTTGCCGGTCACCGACAGGGCGCCCAGCGTCATGCCGTGGAACGCGTTGGTGAAGGACAGGACGTTCTGCCGTCCGGTCACCTTGCGGGCCAGCTTCAGCGCGGCTTCGACGGTGTTGGTACCCGTCGGGCCGGGGAACATCACCTTGTAGTCGAGCTTGCGCGGCTCGAGGATGAGGTCCTGGAAGGTCTGCAGGAAGTCCCGTTTGGCCGGGGTCATCATGTCCAGCGAGTGCACGACGCCGCCGCTGGTCAGGTACTCCACGAGCGGCTGGGTCAGGGCGGGGTTGTTGTGCCCGTAGTTCAGGGCACCGGCCCCGGCGAAGAAGTCCAGGTATTCCGTGCCGTCTTCGGCGGTCTGCGTGGCGCCGGAAGCGGTCGCGAACACTGCCGGCCAGCTGCGGCTGTAGGTGCGAACCTCTGATTCGCGGATTTCAAAGATGTCAGTCATGGTCATTCCCTTTCATAGGTCGATGACAGGCTTCAGGAGGGCGCAGGGCATCACGGTGGAGCCCGGGGCGCCGGAAGTCGTGGTGGGGGATCAGCCCTTGGAGTTGCTGGACGCCAGGTTCAGCGTGCGCAGATCGGCATCGAGTCCCAGCGGGGCGATGCGGTACAGGTACTCGGTGTCATGGCCATCCGGGTACATGCCCGGGGTGAACAGCGGCTCACGCTCGCATTCGGCCTCATGGCGTTCGGCGAAGCGCTGGAACAGGTGGTTCGACGCGCCGTTATCGGCCGTGATCGTCGTTTCCAGACGATCGGCATGGGTGCGCTCGGCCAGCTCGTCGAGCATCTTGGCGGCCAGGCCGCGCTTCTGGAAGCCGGCGCCGACGGCGACCTGCCAGATCAGCAGGGTTCCGGGCTCGTCGGGGCGCATGTAGCCGATGACGAAGCCGGCTGGCTGGTCGTCGATGACGGCCATCAGCGAGCTCTGCGCGAAGTCACGGCACCAGAGCAGGTAGTAGTAGGAAGAGTTCAAGTCCAGCACTTCGGAATCCTTGGCCATGTTCCACATGGCTGCTCCGTCCTCGGTGGCTGGGTGGCGAAATGTAGCCTCGGACTGTGTGTTTGCGAGTTCATTTTCCATCCCTACAAACCTAACGCGCTCAGGATTTCGATCAAGCCGGGGTGTGGCGATTTGACACGGATTCTGCCCGAGAGGACACTTTCGCCGCACCGACCCCATTCGGAGGCATCCCAAAGCTGCCAAGGGATGCCGCCGAGCGCCCCGTGTTGTTTTGACCCGCTAGCTATCGTTACCTGTTCGTTATATGACCGGAGCCGTCGTTGCGGGGTTTTTCGTCCTCCAGGGGGCCTGCGGGCAGACCGGGGACCGCGGGCTCGACGCCGGCAGAGGCCACCACGGCGGTGGTATTGCGGATGAAAACCACGAGCCAGGCGAACACGATTCCGGCCGCTGCGAGCTCGAGAGCCGTGAGGTTGTAGTACTGCAGCGGACGCCACAGGGCCGCTGCCGCCACGAGCGCGCCGACCGCCAGATAGGTGAGCAGAAAGAAGGCCTTGGGGAACCCCGGTAGCCACAGCGGAACCCCGGCCAGCAACACCAGCAGGAACACCGCGAGGACCCGCACAAAGAATGTATGCACCGGCTCGAATGTATTGACGGGGAACAGTCCGATGCCGACCATGCACACCCCGCCGGCAACCAGGCAGGTACGCACCACCCCGGGGCGGGGGCGCATGAGCCGTTGAACGCCCAGGGTCCGGTGCCAGCGCCGGGCACCCGATTCGTCGTGGCGTTTGGCGGCGGCGACGACGTCGGCCCATTGCTTCAGGTCACGCGTGATGAACGCGGAGAGAGTGGTCAGGATGATCCCTGAGGTCGTGATGGTGGTGTTGAACGTCCAGAAGGACGTCAATCCGGCTTGCCCGGTGCCCAGCTCGCTGAACATGGAGTGCCACCACAGCGGGTTCTCCGCATACAGCATGCTCACCAGCATCCCGGAGGACATGAAGACCGCCAGCATCACCGACAGGGCGATGGCGGTGATACGCGCCCCGGAGATATATCCGAAGTAGCCAGCGACACCAGCTGAAACAGCCAACATCACCGTTCCGGCCACCGGATCCA
This sequence comes from Arthrobacter sp. AOP36-A1-22, assembly GCF_052377615.1. Lineage (NCBI taxonomy): Bacteria > Bacillati > Actinomycetota > Actinomycetes > Micrococcales > Micrococcaceae > Arthrobacter > Arthrobacter sp. AOP36-A1-22. The sequence continues at coordinate 73,991 of NZ_JBQSWX010000002.1, read as the reverse complement.
CGGTCAGGCCCGAGAATGCCTGCTGGAAGAGTCGGAAAAGCACCAAGGCGGACATCGTCGCGATCGAGGCGTGCACCACCAGCAGGGCTGCGACGTCGAGGATCTGCCGGATGACCGGACGCGCACCGAGCCACAGATGGACGGTACGGATGTTCTGGACGTATCCGGCCACGAATCCGGCACCGGCCATCACCCCGGAGACCACCGAGGCATAGATCGCCACCGACCCGTCCCCGGCCAAGGGTGGCCGGTATCCACGAAACGCGATGGCACCGACGATGACAGCCAGGATCCCCGCGACGACACCGGCCCAGATCGACCGGGATTCGATGTCCAGTTGGCGCCGGGCAGCGCCGGGCGTTCCCTGGTCCTTCATCGGTCGGGGGCCTCCTGACGGCTACCACGGGGCGGGGGGGTGTTCACCTCGATTCTGTCATGGTTGCCCCCGCGGGGAGGACGCGCCGGGTCGCCTCAGTGGCCGATGAGTTCGCTGCGGATCAGGAAGCGGGTGCGAAGAACTCGAGCGCGTTTCCGTCGGGATCCGCAAACGAAAGCCCCGAACCATAGTGGGCTTCGACGATTTCGCCGTGCTCGATTCCCCAGGTGTCCAGCTGATCCCGCCAGCGCACGAGTTCTTGATAGTCGGCGCATCCGAAACCGACATGGTCCATCCCCGCTCGTCGGGCGTCGAACCGGTCGTTGGAGTCCGTCACCGGGTGGAAGTGCAGCCCCAGCAGCATTCCGCCGTCCAACGGATAGACCTTGTGCCAGAAACCGCCAGCGTCCTCATCCAACACGGGCGAAACACCCAGGAGCCGTTCGTACCAGGCCGAGCTGCGGTCCAGGTCTGTCACGGTCAACGCGACGTGGGCGATGGGAGGGAAAGTCATGGGAACTCCTTAGTTTGTTGATGGCGGCAGCTTCGTATACCAGCCGTCGGATCCGGTCTGACGGTAAGTGAGGCAAGGAAATTGGTTCCAGCCCAGGCGACTGGAAGAGGTGAGAATACTGGCCGGGTTGTCTCAGCAGGAACACCAGCCTGACGAAACATCTCGCGATTGTGGCCTGCCGGCCACCCGCCGGGGACTTCCCTGTCCCGAGTGATCTGTCCTCGCCAAGGAGCGCGGGTACCGGGTGGCCGATGGTCCCAGGCTCCCTGCGCCACGGGTCGGCCACCGGCTTGCAAGGTCGGGCCTCAGCCGTCGATGAGTTCGCTGCGGATCAGGAAACGCTTGCCTTCCGGAGCCTCGAGAGAGAAGCCCCCGCCCCTTCCATCAACGACATCGACGGTGAGCAGGGTGTGTTTCCAGTATGCGAACTGTTCCTTCGACATCCAGAAATCAATATCACCCAGCGGGGTGCCGTCGTCGTCCTTCAGTCCGAAGACACCCAAGCGGATATCGGCGTCGCCGGTGATGAAGTCCCCTTCCGGGAAGCACATCGGCGATGAACCATCACAGCATCCACCCGACTGGTGGAACATCAGCGGCCCATGGCGGGCCCAGAGGCTGCGCAGCAGCACCTGGGCGTCGGCGGTGAGCCGGACGCGGGTGAAGTCCTCACCTTCTATGTCGGGGCGGGCGTCGAGCACGGTATCCACGGCGTTCTCCTTCTCCTCAGGGGCCGTGACCCCGGTCCGGAACCGCTGGATTGCGGCTCCGGACCGGGGGCATGACGGCAGTGTTCCTTCCCGGAAACCGTTTAGACGGTGGTCCCCGTGTAGTCGATGACCACTCGGCCATCGATCTTGGCGTGGCGCATTTCGTCGAAGACCGCGTTCACGTCCTCGAGCGGGCGAGTGTGGAAGGTGGGCTTGATCTTGCCCGCCGCATAGAACTCCAAGGCTTCTATCATGTCCTGACGGGTGCCAACGATGGACCCCCGGATGGTCAGGCCCTTGAGCACAATGTCGAAGATGGGGGCGGGGAAATCTCCCGGTGGCAGTCCGTTGAAGACGATCGTGCCGCCGCGCCGGGTCATGCCGATGGCTTGACCGAACGCGTCCGGATGCACGGCCGTGACCAGCACTCCGTGGGCACCACCGGTGGCTTCCTGGATGGCTTCGACCGGATCGGCGGCGAAGGCGTTGACCGTCACTTCGGCGCCATGGCTGCGCGCCAGGGCCAGCTTCTCCTCGGCGACGTCGACCGCGGCGACCCGCATGCCCATGGCAACCGCATACTGCACGGCGATATGCCCGAGACCGCCGATCCCTGAGATGACCACCCACTGACCGGGCTTGACCTCGGAGCGCTTGAGCCCCTTGTAGACCGTGACCCCCGCGCAGAGGACCGGGGCGATCTCGTGCGGATCGGAGCCTTCCGGGATATGGGTGGCGAACTTGGCCTCAACCAACATGTACTCGCCGAACGATCCGTCGACGGAGTATCCACCGTTGGTCTGGGATTCGCAGAGCGTCTCCCAGCCAGTGCGGCAGAACTCGCAGTTCCCGCAAGCGTTGGCGAGCCAGGCGTTGCCGACCATGTCGCCGACCTTCACCTCGGTGACGCCTTCGCCGATCTTCTCGACATAGCCGACACCCTCGTGTCCCGGGATGAGCGGAAGCTTGGGTTGGACCGGCCAGTCGCCACCGAGCGCGTGAAGGTCGGTGTGACAGACGCCGGAGGCGATCAGCTTCACCAATGCCTGGCCGGGGCCCGGCTCCGGGACCTCGGCGGTGGTGATGTCGATGTCGTTGCCGAACTCGTGGACGATGGCTGCATTCATGGTACTCATGGTGTTTCCTGCTCTTTCGGGGTTCGGGGTTCGCGGGTTCCGGCGTCGGTGCCGGAACCCGTGGACTGCGGTTGGGGCAATAAATGGTTTAGAAGAACCCCTGCTTTTCCTGCGCGTAGGAGACCAGCAGGTTCTTGGTCTGCTGGTAGTGGTCCAGCATCATCAGGTGGTTCTCGCGCCCGATGCCCGAGGACTTATAGCCACCGAACGCCGCGTGGGCCGGGTAGGCGTGGTAGTTGTTCACCCAGACCCGGCCGGCCTGGATCTCGCGCCCCGCACGGTAGCCGGTGGCTCCGTCGCGGGTCCACACCCCGGCACCGAGACCATAGAGGGTGTCGTTGGCGGTCTTCAGCGCATCGTCATAGCCACTAAAACGGGCCACGGAGACGACTGGCCCGAAGATCTCCTCCTGGAAGATCCGCATCGAGTTGTCCCCGGCGAAGATCGTCGGTTGGACGTAGTAGCCTCCGGAGAGTTCGCCTCCGAGGTCGGCACGGCCTCCACCGGTGAGGATCTGGGCGCCTTCCTGCTTGCCGATGTCGATGTAGGACAAGATCTTCTCCATCTGGTCGTTAGAGACCTGGGCGCCCATCATCGTGTCCGTATCCAGCGGGTGTCCCTGCTTGATGGCTTCTGTCCGTGCGGTGACGTCGCCCATGAACCGGTCGTAGATCGAGTCCTGCACCAGGGCGCGGGAGGGGCAGGTGCAGACCTCGCCCTGGTTCAGCGCGAACATGGTGAACCCTTCCTGTGCCTTGTCGTAGAACGCGTCGTTCTGCGCGGCAATGTCCTCGAAGAAGATATTCGGGCTCTTTCCCCCCAGCTCAAGGGTGACGGGAATGAGGTTCTGCGAGGCGTACTGCATGATCAGCCGGCCGGTGGTGGTCTCACCGGTGAACGCGATCTTGCGGATGCGCTTATTCGACGCCAGTGGCTTGCCGGCCTCGGTGCCGAATCCGTTGACCACATTGAGCACTCCCGGTGGAAGCAGGTCCCCGATCAGCTCCATCAACACCAGAATCGACACCGGGGTCTGCTCGGCGGGCTTGAGGACGACTGCGTTGCCCGCGGCCAACGCGGGTGCCAGTTTCCAGGTAGCCATCAGGATCGGGAAGTTCCAGGGAATGATCTGTCCGACCACGCCGAGCGGCTCGTTGAAGTGGTAGGCGACGGTGTTCTCGTCGATTTGCGAGAGCCGCCCCTCCTGCGCGCGGATGGCCCCAGCGTAGTAGCGGTAGTGGTCGGCTGCCAACGGCAGATCAGCATTAAGGCACTCGCGGATGGCCTTGCCGTTGTCCCAGGTCTCGGCGACGGCAAGCATCTCGAGGTTCTCCTCGATGCGGTCGGCGATCCGGTTCAGTACGCCCGCCCGCTCGGCGGCACTGGTCCTGCCCCAGGCCGGTGCCGCGCCTTCGGCGGCATCGATGGCCGCCTCGATGTCCTCGGACGTGCCGCGGCCGACCTCGCAGAAGACCTTGCCGGTGATGGGGGTGATGTTCTCGAAGTATTCGCCCTTCACGGGGGCCTTCCATTCACCGCCGATGTAGTGCTCGTAGCGCGGCTTGAAATCCAGTAGTGCCCCATCGGTTCCGGGGGTGGCGTAAACGGTCATGACAACTCCTTTGTTGGCCACCGCTGGCATTGCCGGGCCGAGCGGCCCGGAGCCGCGATGGCGGATTCCGCGTGATGTGGATCACGGTACGTGGTCAGGGGTTGCATCGACGTTGCATCGCCGACCGGCCACGGCCGAAGGTCAGGCCAGTTCCGCGTCCAGCCGCTGCAGCCGGGCCACCACGACCGATCGGTGCGGTGAGCGCGCGGGAAGGACCTGCAGGGCGGTGCGCAGGCCCTCGACGTCGGTGCCGGCCTCCGGCAATTCGAGGTAGTCGAGCAACGTGTCGGGATCGGCATCATTGAGCATCGACTCGCGCAGGGCGCCGGCCACCTCGCCGCGGATGTCGATGATCCCGGGCGCCTCGGAGCGGGGCAGGACCGGACCGGTGTAGGCCGCCAGGGCCTGCCGATGGCGCCCCGCCCCGAGATGGCGCAGGACGTCCCGGGCATCGACCGTGACGGCGGGGCCGATGCGGTAGGGACGCGACTCCAACCCGATCCGTCCCGCCTCGGGTCCCAACGCCTTGCGCAGTCGGGCCATTTCGGCCCGGACACTGACTAGTTGTCCGACGTCCCCGAACAGCAGGTCGGCGAGTTCGGAGGCACCCAGCCCACCGCGGTTCCAGCCCAGCAGGGTCAGGATTTCGGCGTGGCGACCGCCCAGCACCCTGGCTGGTGCCGCACCATCGAGGGTTCCGGCCGCGGAGCCCAGGACCTGCAGCCGGGTCGCGGGCGAGGAGGCCCGCGGGGACGGCAGCACGAGTTGATGACCGCGGGCGGCGGCCTGGAGGGCGTCGACGTGCAACTGCGCTTCGGCGGCGGCGACCGCCGCCCGCAGCAGCGTCAACGAGTGGCTGGCCACCGCGTCGTCGTGGCCCGTCAGATCGACCACGCCGAGCAGTCGGCCGGTCACCGGGCAATGGATGGGGACCGCGGAGCAGCTCCAGCGGTGCGCCTCCGGGCTGAAGTGCTCCGCCCCGCTGACCTGCACGCCGGTCCCGGTGACCAGGGCCGTGCCGGGGGCCGAGGTCCCGACGGAGCGTTCGGACCAATCGGCTCCGGGGACGAAGTCCATCCGTTCGGCGGCGTTGCGCACCGAGGTGTCGCCTTCGACCCAGAGGAGGTGCCCGGCGTCGTCCCCCACGGCGACGAGCAGTCCCGTGTCCTTCGCCGGCTGGACCAGCAGGCGGTCGAAGACGGGCATGAGCGAGACCAGCGGGTGGCTGCGTCGGACATCGGCGAGCTGAGGATCGCTCAACCCGTGGCGGGCGGCGGCCCCGGAGGGGTCGTCGTGGAAACCCAACGAACGGATCCATGAGTCATGGACGACCGGACGCAGCCGGGGGAACCCGGGGTCCTGCACCCCCGCGGGCAGGGGTTGCCCCGAGGACAACCGGGCGTGGGCGCGCTCCGCGGAGCGTTGCCATCCCGGCGATGCCGGTGACGTCCAGGCCATGAGGCAATACCACCCTGACTGTGAAGGTGCGCGGCGGTCCGCCCTCGCCACGGGCACCGGGGACCAGAACCACGGATGTGGCCCATGACACACAGTCTAGGTCACGTCCCCGACCTTGGATAGCGGCGCGGATGCCGAGGGGACCCTACGGCGTGGAACCCCCGTCGGGGTCCTCGGGCGCCTCGGGGTACACGTCGAGAAACCGACGCAAGGTCTGCAGGAAGGTGGCGGCATCGTCGGGTCCCAGCTGCTGCAGTGCTGTTTCGTAGGCGCCCAGGCTCGTGACCAGGTCCTCCTCGAAGGCCGCCACGCCCGCGGGGGCCGAGAAGAAGACGTAGGCGTTCCCTCCTTCCGGGCGTGAACGTCCCAGCAGTCCAGCGGCATGCGCCGCGTTGACCTGACGGTTCACGGTGGATTGCTCCAGCCGGAGGCTGTCGGCAATCTCACGCAGGGTCCGATGCCGGCCGTCGGAAAACAGCCACAGGATGCGCAATTCGGAGGTGCTCAAATGCAGCTGGGCCTCCAGGGCCCGGCGTTGCAGATCAAGGCTCGCGAGATAACTGGCCAGCAGTCGGGCCCGCGATACGCCGCCCGCCTCGGGCAGTGGCCACCGGTCACCCATTCTCATCTCCGCATCGTGTCGATTAGGTACACCTCTTCCAACATGTGTATTCTACATATCTTAGCTTATGTAACTTACACACCCAGGTGGGGTCGGGCCCACGCAACGAAAGAAGTACATGGAAGAATCAACGTCCACCGTCAACACCCCCCAGGAAGAATCCTCGGGCATGGCCCGGCATCCCCTGCTGGCGGTCGTCGTGCTCGGCTTCTCGAGCCTCTGTGCGGCCCTCACACAGTCGCTGGTCATCCCGATCCAGCCGGACCTGCCCGCCTTGCTGGACACCTCCGGGAGCAACGCCGCCTGGGTCGTCACCGCCACGCTCCTGGGCGGGGCCGTCGCCATGCCGGTGGCCGGCCGCCTGGCCGACATCAAGGGCAGGAAACCCGTTCTGGTGGTCTCCGCGCTCACCTTGCTGCTCGGCTCGCTCGTGGCCGCCGTTTCCAACGCCTTCATCCTCGTGGTCATCGGCCGGGTCCTGCAGGGACTGGCCATGGGATACATCCCGGTGGCCATCAGCTTCGCCCGCGAACTCTCGGCTCCCCGGATGAGGAATGCCGCGGTGGCCGGGATCAGCGCGACCCTGGGCGTCGGGGGCGCCCTCGGCCTGCCCCTAGCCGCGTGGATCTCGCAGGAATACAACTGGCACGCCCTCTTCTGGCTGACGGCCGGACTGGGCCTCGTGGTCACCGTGCTCTCCGCCACGGCGTTGCCCCACCGGGCCATCCAGCACCCCGCCACCTTCGACGCCATCGGCGCCCTGGGTCTGGCGGCAGGCATCGTCGGCATCCTGGTCGGCGTCTCGAAGGGCAACGACTGGGGCTGGCTCTCCATCGGAACCCTCGGCGCGATCGTCGGCGGCCTGCTGGTGCTGGCGTTGTGGGGGGGTCTACGAACTCCGGCATGACGAACCGCTGGTGGATCTACGCTCCACGGCCCGCCGCCCGGTCCTGCTCACGAACATCGCCGCGGTCCTGATGGGCTTCGGCATGATGGCCCAGTCCATCGTGATCCCGCAGCTGCTCGAGATGCCCTCCTCCACCGGCTTCGGCCTGGGCCAGAGCGTCCTGGAAGCGGGCCTCTGGATGGCACCGGGCGGACTGATGATGCTGCTGTTCTCACCGATCTCGGCCGGGTTGATGACGCGGTTCGGCGGGCGCACGACGCTGGCCCTGGGGGCCTTCGTCATGGCCGCCGGCTACGGCTTCGCGTTCCTGCTCACCGACGCCCCCTGGCAGCTCATGCTCGCCTCCTGCATCGCCTGCGCCGGCATCGGCATCGGTTACGCGGCGATGCCGATGCTCGTCATGGACAACCTGCCGGCCGCCGAGGCCGGATCCGGGGTGGGCGTCAATGCCCTGATGCGCTCCATCGGCACCACCAGCGCCGCCGCGGTGATGGCCATCGTCCTGACCAGCAATTCGGTCACGCTGTCCCCGGGGACCACCCCGGTCCCCACGCAGGACGCCTTCAGCCTGTGCTTCCTGATCGGCGCGCTGGCCGCCGTGGCCGCCGGTGCCGTCACCCTGACCATTCGTCGTCGCCCCCTGTTCGAGGCGACGCCCGAGGAGTCCGAAAAGGTCCCGGAACCGGCAGGCGTCTGATCCTGCCGCCGGCAGCCTGCACCGCAGGCCGCCGGCGGCAGGACCCGGGGGGACCACCCACGTCCCCGCCGAGACCCCTGCCCATGAAACCCGGCTTGTGTCGGCCACTTCCCGTCGCCTACCATGTCGCTTTCGATCCGTTGAATGCTCAGGAGAAACACATGGCTGTTGAATACGATGAGGTCCGTCCCGACGTTGCCGAACGTGACGAGGAAACCCTCAAGCAGGTCAAGCAGATTGACGCGCCCAACAAGAAGACCGCGGTCGAGGAGCTGGACGAGGAAGAGCCCCTTGATGGCGACGAACTGCCCGGAGCCATCATCGACGAGGAGCTCGTCGTCCAGGTGCGTCCACAGGCCCAGGACGAGTTCACCTGTGGTGAGTGCTTCCTGGTTCGCTACCGGTCTCAGCTGTCCCGCGAGAAGGACGGCATGATGATCTGCAAGGAATGCGACGGCTGATCACCGCCGGAAGGAATTCCACCGTCCGCGAACGGTGGAGCCGCTGCCCGGAGCGGGTAGCTCAGGCGGTGCAGGCCTCGTTGGAGCACCCCGCATCCCTGCGGATCCAGTGCGCCTCGGCCGATCCGGTGTCCTCCCAGACGACATGTCGATGCTGGCCGCAGGAATCACAGGCCGGAGCCACGTAGGCGGCCTTCTCCGCATCGGTGTATGCACGGTAATCGCCCATTGCTGCCTCCAGGTCTCGGTCGCTATGGCGCCACCATATGCCCGAACTCCGGCGGGCGGTACCCCCTCGGCAGCGGCGGAGGCTCAGCCCCGGTCGCGCAGGCGCATATAAAGATTGAACGCCGCGGCCACTGCCTTGTTCAGCGGGTAGTCCCACTCCCCCAGCGTCTGCACCACATCACAGCCCAGGGTGGTCTTGAACTGCGTCAGGCCGGCCAGGTGGTGTTCGTTGTCCAGCGTCGCAGAGACCCCGCCGAGGTCCAGGAACGTGCATCCTTCCGCCAGCGAATCGGTGATCATGCGGTGGATCAGCGCCTTGGGGGCATAGAGTTTGCGCTCCGCGCTCGAGGAGGCCCCATAGGTGTACCAGGCACCCTGTCCGGTGCGGACCCGGATGGCCGCAGCCAGGTCCCGCCCCTCGTGGACGGCGAAGTAGACCGTGAAGGTGCCTGGCGCGTGGGCGTTCAGGGCCTTCATCATGGTGGTGAAGTAGCTCGCCGGACGCCCGGTGAAACCATCACGTTCGGCTGTTTCCTGGGACAACGCGTGGAACCGTTCGATGTCGGCGATCCCCCCGACCTGGATCTCCAGCGGACCGGCGGCCGCCTTGCGGGCCTGCCGCCGGGAGTTCTGGTTCATCTGGGCCAGCACCCCGTCGAGGTCCAGCGCCTGGCCGTCGGCTGAGATCAACGGGATCCGTCCCGAGAACTCGGGCTGTCCGGCGGTGAAGTCCTCGCTGACCTCCTGCTTGGTCCAGCCCAGTCCGCGCAACTGCTCGGCGAGCGCGGCGGCCCGGTCATCGACCTGCAGAGGTTCGAGCTCGGTCACCAATGAATATCCGCCGGCTGCGAGGGCCTTCCGGACGGCGGCCGTCCCCCAGCTCCGGGTGATCACCGGCGGGCCCATGCGGACCAGGAACACCCGGCTGGCCTTGAAATGGGCCAGCATCGGCGTGGTGATATCCGTCGGATCCAGTACGGACCAATCGGCAACGGGCCCCTCGGGCAGGTAGGCCAAGGTGTACTTCAGGACCGGGACCGGGCGGTGCAGCACCTGCACCGACGCCCGCAGGGCGCCCTGTGGATCAAACCAGCCGAGGTACTCGGCGCGCCATTCGCTCTTGACCCCGGCCCAGGCCGGGAGCTGCATGAAGCTGGTCTCTGGAAATGAAGCAAGGTGCGCGAGGTGGTCGGCTGCGGGAATCTGGCGGACCGAAAGCTGGGTGGATGTCACGCAGGTCAGCATAGCAATGCCTGGCGGCTCGTTTGCGGTCCCACTCCGCACGACGCGGCACCGCGATCCTGGACACCCCGGCGTCCATGCACCGCCGTCACCCCGGGTCCCCATACCCCTATGGGGTACTTGACCAGATACCCTAGGGGGGTATAACTTGGCGTCATGGACACCACCTTGCCGACCGCTGGCCAGCCAGCAGACGAACATCGCGAGCACGGCTACACCGCCGATAAACAGGCCCTGCTCAAGCGGCTGGGCCGCGTCGAAGGGCAGGTCCGCGGGATCGCACGGATGGTGGACGAAGAAAAGTACTGCATCGATATCCTCACCCAGATCTCGGCGATCAACGCGGCACTGCACAAGGTCAGCCTCGGCCTGGTCGAGGAGCACATCGGCCATTGCGTCGTCGGGGCCGCCCAGGATTCGCTGGAGACCGGTGACCCGGAAATCGTCAACGACAAGGTCCGCGAGGCCTCGGCCGCTATCGGCCGCCTCCTCCGCTGACCCCCGAACAGGAGCATAAGTGAGCACCACCATCAGCATCACGGGCATGACCTGCACCCACTGCGTCGCCTCCGTCACCGAGGAACTCTCGGAGATCGAGGGCATCACCGGCGTCGAGGTCGATCTCGTCGCCGGAGGAGTCTCCACCGCACGCATCGAGTCCACCGGGCCGCTCGGTGAAGCGAGCCTCCAGGAGGCCGTCACCGAGGCCGGCTACGCCCTCGTCCCCACGAACACCTAAGTCGTCCCCGCCAGGAGCATCACCATGGAACAGCACGTCGACCGCACCACCGCTGAAGCCCGGGTCCTGGACCTGGACATCCAGGGGATGAGTTGCGCCTCGTGCGTCTCACGGATCGAGCGCAAGCTGGGCAAGATCGAGGGCGTGGAAGCCAGCGTGAACCTGCCGCTGGAATCAGCGCGGGTCACCGCCCCGGCCTCGGTCAGCGACGCGGACCTGCTCACAGCGGTCGAGGCCGCCGGCTACGGCGCCTCGGTCAGGCAGGATCCACACCACCACCCCGGGGCCGCTGCGCAGGACCACCCGGGCGACCCCGGCGAAGCCGACGACCACCTGAACCACGGCGGAAGCGCCGAGGACCTGCGCCCGCGACTGATCGGCGGGGCGATCTTCACCATTCCGCTGTTCCTGATCTCCATGGTCCCCGCCCTGCAGTTCCCCCATTGGGGCTGGGTGGCCCTGGCCTTGGCGACCCCGGTGACCTGGTGGTCGGCCTGGCCGTTCCACCGGGCCGCGGCGGTCAGCGCCCGGCACTTCTCCTCCACCATGGACACCCTGGTCTCCATCGGCGTGCTGGCCGCCTATCTCTTCTCCCTGTGGCAGCTGCTCCTGGACCCGGCCATGACCGCCGAGACCGGGATGGGCATGTCCGACCACCAGCTCTACTTCGAAACGGCCGGCGTCGTGGCCACCTTCCTACTGCTGGGCCGGTGGCTCGAGGCCCGCGCCAAGACCACCGCGGGCGATGCCCTGCAGTCGCTGCTGAGCCTGGGCGCCAAGGACGCCACCGTGCTGCGCGACGGTGCCGAAGTGCGCATCCCCGCCTCGGATCTGGTCCCCGGCGATGAGATCGTCGTGCGCCCCGGGGAGAAGATCGCCACCGACGGCTACATCCTCGAGGGGGAATCGGCCATCGACACCTCGCTGATCACCGGTGAATCCGCCCCCACCGACGTCGGCCCCGAGGACACCGTCACCGGCGCCACCATCAACACCTCGGGCCGGCTGCTGGTCCGGGCCACCCGGGTCGGCGCGGAGACGACGCTGGCCCAGATGGGCCGGATGGTCTCCGATGCCCAGACCGGCAAGGCGCCGATCGCCCGGCTGGCCGACCGGATCTCGGCGGTATTCGTCCCGATCGTGCTGGCCATCGCCGTGGTCACGTTCATCCTGTGGTTCACCCTGTCCGTGGACCTCCAGTCGGCCTTCACCGCGGCGGTATCCGTCCTGGTCATCGCCTGCCCCTGCGCCCTGGGTCTGGCCACCCCCATCGGCCTGCTCGTGGGTACCGGACGGGGTGCACAGCTGGGCATCCTCATCCGCGGGCCCCAGGTCCTGGAGGACACCCGCCGGGTCGATACCGTCCTGCTGGACAAGACGGGAACCGTCACCGAAGGCCGGCTGGCCTTGGCCGACGTGATCGCCACCGCCGACGTCGACCGGGAAACCATCCTCGCCTTCGCCGGGGCCGCCGAATCCGGGTCCGAGCATCCGATCGCCCAGGCCATCACCGCGGCCGGCCGCGCCACCGGCACCATCTCCGCCTTCACCTCCTCCCCCGGAGGCGGGGTCCGCGCCACCGTGGGTTCCTCCGTCGTGGTCGTGGGTTCACCCGCCTGGCTGGAGGACAACGGGACCGCGCCCGACGCCGCCTCGCTCACCGCCCTGTCCTCGGCCCGGAAACAAGGCACGACGGCGGTGCTGGTGGCCGTGGACAGCTCCGCCATCGGAGTGATCGGGCTGCGCGACACCGTCCGCGAATCCTCCCCGGCAGCGATCAAACGCCTGCGCTTCCTCGGCTTGCGACCCATGCTCCTGACCGGGGACAACCAGGAGGTGGCCGCCCAGGTGGCCACCTCGGTCGGCATCGACCCGGCCGACGTCTTCGCCGGGGTCCTGCCGGCGGGCAAGGTCGACAAGGTGGCCGAAATGCAGGCCACCGGCGCCGTGGTGGCGATGGTCGGCGACGGCGTCAACGACGCCCCGGCCCTGGCCCGGGCGGACCTGGGACTGGCCATGGGCTCGGGAACCGACGTGGCCATCGAAGCGGCGGACATCACCGTGATGGGCAACGACCTGGCCCAGATCCCGCAGGCGATCGAGCTCTCCCGCAGAACGCTGGGCATCATCAGGACGAACCTGTTCTGGGCGTTCCTCTACAACACGATCGGCATCCCGGTCGCCGCCCTGGGGCTGCTCAACCCCATGATCGCCGGCGGTGCCATGGCGGCCAGCTCGGTGCTGGTGGTCCTGAACAGCCTGCGTCTGCGCGGCTTCGGGAAGTAGCCGGGGCCCTCCCTTCCAGGGCTTTGTGCCAGCATTTTCCGACGCGGCAACTTGTTTGCTTACCCTAAACAAGTAAGTTATCGTGGTCCGGTAGCAACGCAAGGAGCCAATAGTGATCAATGACCAAGAAGCCGGCAAGATCCTCTCGGAAATGGTGCAGACCAGTCGGACTTTCCGCCTGGCCGGCCAACGCAATAAGGACCAGAGCTTCACGGGGACCAGGTTCGGATTCCTGCAGCATCTGCGCCACCGTGACGCCCGTTTGGGTGAGCTGGCGTCCCAGCTTTTCGTCTCGGCACCCGTGGCCTCGCGGGCCGTGGACTGTCTGGAAGCCGACGGACTGGTCGGGCGCCGCCCCGATCCCGAGGACGCCCGGGCCCAGCTCATCTCCATCACCGACCACGGGCGAACGAAGCTCACCGACAGTGAAACGCACGCCGTACGCCGGTTCGCCGCCTCCCTGACCGACTGGTCCACGGAGGACGCCGAACAGGCCATCAACCTCCTGCAACGCCTGAACCTGCACCTGGAAGAAATCACCAGGGACCCCGAACTTCATGGACCCCACGGGGCCGACAAGCTAACCACCTCCGACACCGGAAGCGAGTTGATGGGATGACGTCCTCCACCTCCACCACCGCAGCAATCAACACCGAAGAACCACGGGAGTATTCGCATCGCGAAATCCTCCAGGTGATGACCGGTCTGCTCGCCGCACTTTTCACCGCGATGATCTCCACCACCATCGTGTCCACAGCACTGCCCACCATCATGGCCGATTTGGACGGCACCCAGCGTCAGTACACCTGGGTCATCACCGCCAGCCTGCTGGCGATGACAATCGCCACCCCGATCTGGGGCAAACTCTCGGACCTCTTCAACAAAAAGACCCTGGCGCAGATCGCGATCATCATGTTCGTGGCAGGCTCCATCGCCGCCGGACTCTCCACGACCATCACCTTGATGATGACCGCTCGCGCGGTCCAGGGCGTGGCCATGGGCGGGCTCATGGCGCTGGTGCAGTCGATCATGGCCTCCATCATTGCCCCTCGTGAACGTGGACGCTACGCCGGCTACATGGGTGCCGTCATGGCCGTGGCCACGGTGTCCGGGCCGCTGATCGGTGGGGTCATCACCGATTCCCTGAACTGGCGCTGGACCTTCTTCGTCAGCGTCCCCTTGGCCGTCGTCGCGTTGATCCTGCTTCAACTCAAGCTCCATCTGCCGACCATCAAGCGTGCCAACCTCAGCATCGACTACCTCGGCGCCATCCTGGTCTCCGTATCGGCCGCCATTCCGATGCTCTGGGTGACCTTCGCCGGGAGCGAGTATGACTGGATCTCCTGGGAGTCCGGCGTCTTCTTGGCCGCCTTCCTCATCGCCGCCGTCTTGGCGGTGATCGTCGAGTTGCGGGCCCCCGAGCCGATAATCCCCATCCGGGTGCTGCGCAACCCCACTGCTGCGTGGATGATCGTCGCCAGCGTCGGTGCCGGTGTCGGCATGTTCGGTTCCGGCGTGTTCCTGACCCAGTACTTCCAGCTCGGTGACGGGCGCACGCCCACAGCTGCTGGCCTGATGACCATTCCGATGATCCTCGGCCAGACGCTCTCAGCCATGATCGGCGGACTCATCGTCACGCGGATCGGACGGTGGAAGCCGGTGATGATGATCGGCAGCGTCATCATGCTCATCGGCCTCGTCGGTTTGGGCACCATCAACCACGACACCTCCTACCTCTACGTCGCGATCTTCATGGCCCTCATGGGTCTGGGCATCGGCACTCTGGTCCAGAACGTCGTGCTGGCCGTGCAGAACACGGTCGACGTCACCGAGGTCGGTGCGGCCTCAGCGGCCATCGCCTTCTTCCGCTCCTTGGGCGGGGCCATCGGCGTCTCCATCCTTGGCGCCGTGTTGACGAGCCGCGTCAGCACCAACATCTCCGAAGGCCTCGAAAAGCTAGGCATTCCCGCCGGCGCCATGTCAGCAGGAGGCGGGGACACCGAACTGGATATCAGCGGGTTGCCCGCACCGGTTCAGGAAGTGTTCCACAATGCCTACGCCGATGCGTTCGGCCCGATCTTCATGATCGCCGCCATGATCGCCGCCGTCTCTGTCATCGCCATCGCCATCGTGCGCGGCGCCCCGTTGCGCACCACGGTGGCCATGAACCCCTCGCCCAAGACCCCGGTGCCCGACAGGAGTCAGGACGAGGACGGAACCCTGGAGGGCGACGGCGCGACCCAGCCGGGGACATCGCCCACAACACCACCATCCTCGGGTCACCAAGACTGAGAACGAGGAGAAACAGGAGTCGAACATGCAGGACATCAACACGATGAAGGCCTTCGTCCTTCCACATCGTGATGCCCAGACCGTGGAACCGGCCCGCGTGCCGGTTCCACGGATCGGCTCCGACGAACTGCTGGTGCGTGTGCACGCCATTGGCGTCGGGATCCACGATTCCTATTTCCTGCCCGGGGACGCCCAGTACCCCTACCCCATCGGGATCGAGGCGGCCGGCGTCGTCGAGGAAGTCGGCAACGACGTCACAAGCCATGCCGTCGGCGACCGCGTGTCCTTCGTCAGCGCCATGCAGCCGGGCGGAGGCACGTGGGCCCAGTGGACCGCAGTGAAGGCGGAATCAATGATCCTGCCGATACCCCAGGGCATGAGTTTCGTTGCGGCAGCGGCTGTTCCGGTGGCCGGGAACACTGCGTTGAAGGCGCTGCACACCGTGGCCGATGTCCCGTCAGGTGGGTCACTCTTTATCGCCGGCGGATCCGGGGCCATCGGCACGTTCGCCATCCAACTGGCCCGTCAGCGGGGCTTGCGGGTCGCCGCCTCGGCATCGGCTGCCAACCACGGCTACCTTCAGTCGATCGGGGTTGAAAAGGCCGTCGACTACCACGACTCCCGATGGCGCGAAGAGGTGCTGGCCTGGATGCCCGGAGGGGTTTCGGCCGTGATGGCAGTCCAACCCGGCACGACGGCGGACAGTCTGCCAGTGCTCAGGGACGGCGGGACCCTGGTCTCGATTTCCGGTGACCCGCTGGTATCCGAGCGCGGGGCCCACCTGACCGGGCTCCCCTACCAGCTCGACGTCCGGACGGAGCTCGGTGAACTCATGACCCGGATCGCCTCCGGACGGGTCCACCTCGAACTCGAGCGGGTGTACCCGTTCGACGAGGCCCTGGAGGCCCTGGCAAAGGTGCAGACCCGTCGGGCTCGAGGAAAGGTCGTCCTGGAGCTGGTCTAGCCTCCGGCGGCCCCGGCAGGCATGGGCGTGTTTTGGACCGCTCGTATGCCGTTTTGTGGATATGTGACAAAGCCCCGTGTTAACGTGTCCTAAGCGTCGGCCCGGGCTATCTCCGGGCCATGGGGCGCGTGATCCATCGAATAACCCGACTTGAGGAGCGCCAAAAACGCGATGAGCGATCTACATCCGGCACCTGCAGACCAGGCCGACAGCGAATCCGGTGGTGAGCCGCCCAAGGGTTCGGCGCCGGTCAGGTGGCCGGTTTTCATCGCCTCGCTCGTCGGGGTCCTTGCCGTCGCGATCTGGACCCTGTCCGCGCCGGATCAAGCCGAGGCAGTCATCGGTGAACTGGTCGCCTTCGTCTCCACCAGTTTCGGCTGGTTCTACATCCTGCTGGCCACCGTCATCCTGGTCTTCGTGATCTACCTGGGGATGTCCCGGTTCGGGCACATCAGACTGGGACCCGACGATTCCCGCCCCGAGTATTCGACGTTCGCCTGGGCCGCGATGCTCTTCGCCGCAGGCATCGGCACCGACGTGATGTTCTTCTCCGTCTCCGAGCCGGTCTCGCAGTACCTGAACCCGCCGGTCGGCCAGGGCGAAACCATTGATGCCGCGCGGGAAGGAACCTTCTGGACCCTGTTCCACTACGGAATCACCGGTTGGGGCATGTACGCGTTGATGGGCATGGCCCTGGGGTACTTCGCCTACCGGTTGAATCTGCCGCTCGCCGTCCGTTCGGCCCTCTTCCCGCTCTTCGGGCGACGCATCAACGGCGTGCTCGGTCACGCCGTGGACACCGCCACCGTCCTCGGGACGATCTTCGGCGTCGCGACCAGCCTGGGCATCGGCGTGGTGCTGCTCAATGCCGGACTCAACATCATCTTCGGCATCGCCATCGGAACGGCGGCGCAAGTCGGACTGGTGGTCCTGGCCGTGATCATGGCAGCCATCTCGGCGACCACAGGTGTCGACAAGGGCATTCGCTTCCTTTCCCAACTCAACGTGATCCTGGCCATCGCGCTGGCCGGCTGGGTCCTGGTCACCGGAAACACCCGTTTCCTGCTTGATGCGATCGTGATGAACGTCGGAGACTTCATCAGCATGTTCCCGGGCATGACGTTGCAGACCTTCGCCTTCAACGACGTCGACGAATGGATGTCGCTGTGGACGTTGTTCTTCTGGGCCTGGTGGGTCGCCTGGGCTTCCTTCGTCGGCATGTTCCTGGCCCGCATTTCGCGCGGTCGGACGATCCGCCAGTTCGTCCTCGGCACCATGGTCATTCCCTTCAGCTACATCGTGATGTGGGTATCGATCTTCGGAAACGCCGCCCTGTCCCGCGTTCGTGGCGGGGATACGGAGTTCGCCGACACGGCAGCATCGGGCAGCGGCCTGGGCTTCTTCAACCTCCTGCAGCAGTACCCGCTCTCCGGGGTGGTCATTGCCGTCGCAGTCCTGGTCGGCCTGCTGTTCTATGTCACCTCCGCCGACTCCGGCGCCCTGGTCATGGGCAACCTGTCGTCGCGCCTGCGGAGCGTCCAGGAGGATTGTGCCCCCTGGTTGCGCATCACCTGGGCCGGGACCACCGGCCTGTTGACGATGGGCATGCTTCTGGTCGGCGGGATCACCGCGCTGCAATACGCCACGATCATCATGGGCCTGCCGTTCTCGATCGTCTTGATCCTGGTGATGATCAGTCTGTGGAAGGCGTTGCGGGTGGAGGGCCGCAGGGCCGATACGACCACCGGCACCCGGGCCCATATCCTGGCGGCACGGTTCGAAGGCCGCGAAACCTGGAAGACGCGACTGTCCAGGGTCACCAACTTCGTGAGCCCCGATGATGCTCGACGAGATCTCCGGGACCTGGTGCTCCCTGCCTTGCAGGAGGTCTCCAAAGAGCTCAACGAGCGCGGCGTGCCCGCCCGGGTATCGGTGGAAGAGGGCGAGAGGCCGGCAGTACAGCTGACCACCAACGCCTCGTCGGACCCGTTTGTCTACCGGGTGCAATTCGAGCTCGTTCCGGTGCCGGCCTACGGCGGCCGGATGGTCGGGAGCAGGGACCAATACGCCCGGCTGGAGGTCCACCTGTCCGCCGGCGGGCAGGACTACGACGTGATGGGCTTCTCCAACACCCAGCTGATCCACGACTGCCTCGACCACTACGAGGAACATGTGGAATTCCTGAGGACCGCGGACTAGACACCACGGGGCAGGCGCCCTCGCAGCCGCTGCTCAGCGGAGTCCGTTCCCTGCCGAACGGGCTCCGCTGCCCTTTTTAATTGCTGCCCCGCGGAGCATGAACGCCCCGGCCAGGGCAATCGTCACGCAGTAGGAGACCGCCGGGGGCTCCTGCGGCCGCAGGGAAAGAGGGGAGTCAACGCGGTGGCGACCGCCCGGGTCGATGCCGACTCATCCGCATGGGTGCGGGTCCTCTACGACGGCCTGTCCCTCGAGGACGCAGGGGTGCAGCTCGACGGTCGGCTCGAGGACGCCCGGACACTGATCGACCAATTCACCACCGCTGGCACAGCGAAGGCCGGGTCGCGAACTCCTCGCGGCCCGGCCTGAGACATCACGGCTCTAGCGCCAGGCGTTGCCCGACTTCTCCTCGTAGCCCGCGAAGGCCTTCTCCAAACCGGCCAGGACTTCGGCGGATGTTTCGAAGAGGGCCTTGAAGCGCGGTTCGTCGACCTTGTCGACGTCCTCGCGTAGATGCTCGGCCAGCTCCGTCAGCCGGGAACGAACCTGCATGGTGTGCCGGCGCGGATCGCTTTCGGGCAGGGACTTCGGGTCGGTCATGGCGTACCTCCATTTCATGGCTCCGGTCGGGAGGCCGGGGCCGAACGAACCATCGTCATCGATGGCCTACCCCCATGATCCCACCGCTCCGGCTCCCCGGACAGGGAACGTCTCGGAGATCACCCGGGGCAAAAAAGCACCGCCGACGCATGGCCTGGCCATGCGCGCGACGGTGTTGATTTCCTTCCGGGGCCTAGGGGGCCGGGTTGATGACACGCCCCCAGGTGGACTTGTTGCCCCAGATGTTCTGCCGCAGGCCCTCCAGCTGGAGGATCTGCGAGTGGTCCACGAACAGGTTCACTTCGTTCCCGTAGTTCTTGATGTACCACTCGAAGACCGGTCCGTCGGCAGCCTCGAACATCACGTTTTCCAGCCCCACCGAGTTGATGATGGATGCGGCGGCACCGGTGTTCCATTCATCGACGTTCTCGGTGATGCCCTCGGATTCGATCATGATGATCTCGGCCCCGGCCTCCAGGCACCGGGTGGCACGGTCCGTCAGGTCGCCGATGTCCTTCATCGACTCCGCCGCCAGTTCCGCCTCCCCGGAGTCCCCTCCGGAACCGACCTGGATGCCCAGCTCCGGTTTGGCCTTCAAACCCGCCTGGGTGACCTTTTCGACCAGACGCAGCAGCCCGGTGGTGTTGAGCATGATGAAGCCGGTGGAGATTTCGATGGTGTCGAACCCCACGTCCTTGGCCTCCTTCAGATACTGGTCCACGGCGTCGTTCCCGTAGCGCAGCACGGTCTCGATCCACCCCCCGGAGGAGACGTAGGATCCGTGGTCGTGGGCGATGTCGCTGAATTTCCTGACCTGTTCGGGTGGCACCAGGGCGAAGGAGCCGCCCGCCCATTTGATGCCGTCCACCCAGGGGCCCGCCACGTCGAAGACGTCCTGCAGATGGCGGGTGCCGAAGGTGGAGTAGTAGGGGGCGCGGATCTCGGTCAGTCCCGTGGTGCGCGGCTTCGCCGGACGGTACGCCCGGGGAACGAAGTTGAATGAAACGTCTTGGGCAATCTGGTTGGTCATGCTGTCTCCTGAGAAAACTCGCGCCGATTCGGGCTCGAGGGTGTACTGGACCGCCGGGTGCCGACCTGGGCCAGCAAGACGGTCAGATCCGAGACCTGGTGTTCGTCGATGGTGTGCACCGTCTCGGCGATGCTGTCGCGCAGCTCGTGGCTGGCGAAGGGTGCGGCGAGGGCATCGAACTTCTCTCGTGCCCCCTCCCAATCCAATGGGTCGTCGTGGAAGCCCTGGTAGGAATCCCGGGCCGAATGCAAGCGGGTTCCATCGGCCAGGATGACTTCCAGGTCCGCCGGCATGTGCTGCGGGAAACGCCGGGAGAATTCCGGGTCCTCGCTGATCTCCACCCGGCCCATCAGATCCTGGACGTCCCGGGCGACGATGCGCTCGGGGGTGTACTGCCCGGGGGTAACCTCACCATCCAACAGGGCGACGGCGAGCATCCACGGCAGGGAATGGTCGGCTTCCTCCTTGGTGGTGATGTTGCGCTTATCGCCTTCCTCCCCACCCCCGATGATGTTCCAGGCGACATCGAAGGTCCGGAGACGGACCGAACCCACCTTGGCGGCGTCGAAGCCTTCCTGGCTGCGGATGTCCAGGGCGGCCTCCAGCGCGGACTGCGAATGGATTTCGGCATTGTGCTTCTTGATGATCGTGCGCAGCACGCTTTCCAGGTCCTCGACCGACCAGTCGATGCTGAAATCGCCGGCGATGGTTTCCTTGAAGCCCTTATTGCCTTCGAAGACCTGGGCCGGGCCGGTGATCCCGCGTGAAGCCAGCAGTGCCGACCAGGTCCCTTCCTTCGCGACGTGCGGGTAGGCCAGACCCTTCCAATGGCTGAGGTCCCCGGTCCGGGTCACCCGCAGGGCGTTGTTGGCGGTGCCGGCCATTGCGATGGCGTTGGCCGTCTGCTCCGCCGTAAGGCCCATCGCCTTGGCGGCGGATGCGGCGGCCGCGTAGGCCCCTTGGGTCGTGTGGTCGAAGCCCTTGTCCCGGACCGGGGCGACATCCGAGAGGCGGGTGTGGACCTGGTAGGCGACCGCCAGGGCGTCCAGGAAGGTCTTGCCGCTGGCCCCGGCCATTTCCGCCGCGGCGAGCGCCGCGCCCAGGTTGTCGGAAGGGTGGTTGGTCTCCTTGGGGGCCAGATACGAATCCATGAAGTCCAAATAGCGTGAAAGTGCCGAGTTGAAGAAGGCCACCCGTTCGGCAGTGGACTTCCCGCCTCCGATCATGGTGGCCTGCTCGGTGCCTCCCAGATCCTCCAACAGGCCCCGGATCGAGGAGATGGGTTCGGCGTCGAGGGCCCCGATCGCGACCCCGAGCGTATCCAGGACATGGATCTTCAGCTGCTCGCGCGCCGCGGCCGACATCCTGGCCGAGTCTGCTTGATGGACGAAGGCTGCTAGTTCCTGTACCTCAGTCATGTGCACTCCCCACTGTTGAAACGGAACCCTAATTATTTATTAGGTTTACCTTACTTAGTTTAGTCACGTCTTTATGCCCTATCAAGGGTGGGGGTGTGTGATGTTGAACGACCCACCGGGGACGCCGGCTGGCCGTCGGCGGGCCGGGGCTCTCGCGCACCCCAAATATTTGATTTATGGTGAAGGGGATTACTCCCGAACGAGGTGGGTGGATCCACGTCGGCCAGGGCGCGGGTGCCGAAGATCCGAGCATCCGACCTCCTGGTCCCCCGCTCCTGCGGACGAGTCGACCCCTGGCCTTCGGGAGTTCCGTTCTTCGAGGTGGAGGAGTTTCATCATGTGCGCATCGGGTCCGGTCAACGACGGCGTCTCGCCGATCGCCCTGTCCGACATCAAACAGGCCAGGGAACTGCTCAGCGGGGTGACAGCCTGCACGCCGATCGAAACCAGCTCCTCGGTCAGCGACCTCGCCGGGGTGCCGGTGTTCCTCAAATGCGAGAATCTGCAGCGGACCGGCTCCTTCAAACTGCGCGGGGCCTTCACCCGGCTCTCGGCGCTCGGCCAGGACGAACGCCGACGCGGGGTCA
Organism: Arthrobacter sp. AOP36-A1-22; assembly: GCF_052377615.1. Taxonomy (NCBI): domain Bacteria; kingdom Bacillati; phylum Actinomycetota; class Actinomycetes; order Micrococcales; family Micrococcaceae; genus Arthrobacter; species Arthrobacter sp. AOP36-A1-22. The sequence goes on along the minus strand of NZ_JBQSWX010000002.1, from coordinate 51,913 downwards.
TTGCCGCCAGCGCGGGCAACCATGCCCAGGGGGTGGCCCTGGCCGCCCGCGAGTTGGGGATTGATTGCCTGGTCTACATGCCCGTGGGGGCGGCCCTGCCCAAGGTGACGGCCACCCGCGCCTACGGTGCCGAGGTGCGCCTGGCCGGTGGCGACCTCGCCGAATCCATCGAGTTCGCCCAGGCGGAGGCCGCCACCAGTGGACGCGTCTTCATCCCCCCGTTCGACCACGTCGATATCGTGACCGGCCAGGCCACCCTGGGCCTCGAGGTGTTGGAGCAGGTCCCCGACGTCGGGACGATCATCGTCCCCACCGGGGGCGGGGGCCTGTTGGCCGGGGTCGCCACTGCCGTGCACCTCTCGGGATCCCGGGCCCGGGTCATCGGGGTGCAGGCCGAAGGGGCCGCCGCCTTCCCTGCGTCACTGCTTGAAGGAGCCCCGGTCCGCCTGGACAAGATGTCCACCATTGCCGACGGGATCGCGGTGCCTTCGCCCAGCGAACTCACCCTGGGCATCGTGCGCGATCATGTCGCCGAGATCCGTACGGTGACGGAGGAGCAGATCGGCGAGGCGATGCTGCTGCTGAGCGAGCGGGCCAAACTGGTCGTCGAGCCCTCGGGGGCGGCGGGCGTCGCCGCCGTGCTCGAAGGGGGCGGGGATCTGGAGGGGCCCGTCGTCGTCGTGCTCTCCGGCGGGAACGTCGACACGCTGGTGCTGAACCGGGTGCTGCAGCATGGCCTCGTGGCGGCGGGACGCTTCATGCAGATGATCGTCCGCGTCCCGGACCGGCCGGGGTCGCTGGTCGAACTGCTGACCGTGCTGGCGCGTACCGAATGCAATGTGGTGAACGTCGAACACGACCGCACCACCAGCGGGCTCGCGGCCACCGAGGTGCAGATCGGGGTGAAGGTCGAGACCAAGGGCCAGGACCATAAGGTGGAGATCGTTGCCGAACTCAAACGGCTCGGCTACGAGGTCTCCTACCCGGCCTTCGAAACCGCCTGAGGCCCCTAGACGGAGGCCCGGCGGCCGGCTTCCTGGACGAGGGCGATCGTCATCTCCAGCGCGTCCCCTCCCAACCGGTAGGAGGGGCCGGCGACACCGATCTGGGCTACCATGAGCCCGTCCGCCCCGAAGACCGGTGCCGCCACGGAGGTCAATCCCGCCTCGAACTCCTCCAGCGAGAGTGCATAGCCGCGCTGCGCCGTCGTTCTGATTTCCTCGGCCAGCACCGCACGGTCGGTGATCGTGGAGTCGGTAAAGCGTTTCAACGACCGGCGCAGCAGCCGCTCACGATCCGAGGCGGACTGGAAGCCCAGCGAGACCTTCCCCGGTGACGTGCAGTGCAGCGGGGTGCGGCGCCCCAGCCAGCTGCGCCCCACCACCGAGGACGCGGGAAGGATCTGGTCGATGGTCACCGATTCCCCCGCCTCCGTGACGTTCAACGTGACCGTTTCCAGGCATTCCGCGGCCAGCCAGATGCACGCCTGGTGCACCTGCGGGCTGAAGCTGGCGGTCGTCGGGACGGTTTGGGCCAGTCGGACCAGGCCGTGGCCCAGCTGGTACTCGGTGCTGTCGGAGCGCTGCTCGACCAGACCGTGCCCGGCCAGCGTGTTCAGGATCCTGAAGGCCGTGGACTTGTGCACCTCGAGTTCCTGGCCGACGGCGCTGACGGTGCTGGCCCCTTCGGTGGCAAGGAACTCCAGGATCAGGGCGGCCCGATCGACGGACTGGATGCTTCCCCTGGCGATGCGTTCACTCGGTGCCGTCATGGCGCTCACGCTACCAGCAGGGCTTGCCGCGATGGTGCCGGCGGCTTCTGCTGGTCCACGGCTCCTCCTGACGGTTCCGGGTCGGTGGCCCATCAGGCCTTCGGCGTCTCCTTGGTCGGGTCGATGAAGGGTTTGCGCACCACGGTCCCTTGCCGGGCGCCTTCGGGGGTGTGCACCACCATGGTGGTCCCCTCGGCGCTCAGGCCGATCGGGACCATGGCCAGTCCGATGTTCGCCTCCAGCCGCGGGGAGAAGCAGGCGCTGGTGACCCGGCCGAGTTCGTCGCCCCCGGCCTCGGACACCGGGAAGTGTTCGATCATGGAACCGTCGTTGTAGCTGCCCATGGGTGGACCGTCGATCCGCAGGCCGACCATCAGCCGCTTGGCGCCCGCCGCACGAATCCCGCGCAGGGCCTCCTTGCCCACGAAATCCGCCTGCTGGTCCAGGTTGATCATCCAGTTGTAGTCGTAGCCGACCTCCAACGGGTTGGTGTCCAGGGTGATGTCGCATCCATAGGCGAGCATGCCGGCCTCGATGCGGCGGATGTGGCAGGGGCCGATGACGCGTAGGTCGTGGGCCTGTCCGGCATCCCCGACCAGATCCCAGAGCTTGCCGCCGTCGCGGCTGGCGTTCTCCAGATAGATCTCATATCCGGTTTCCCCGGTGTAGCCGGTGCGGGAGACCACGACCGAGAGGTCTCCGAGCATCCTACGGGTCAGATAGTAGTATCCGAGGTCCAGGATGTCCTCGCCGAAGAGGTCGGCCATCAGGGCCTTGGCCTTGGGGCCCTGGATCTGGATCGGGGCCACGTCGACTTCCTTCACCGACACGTTCCATCCGCCGGCATGGGCCAGACCCATCGCCCAGAGGTGGACGTCGCTATCGGCCAGCGAGAGCCAGAACCTGTCCTCCTCGACCCGGAGCAGTATCGGATCGTTGATGATCCCGCCGTCGGCCGCGGTGATGAAGACGTATTTGCACTGCCCGACGGCGCATTGATGCAGATCGCGCGGGATCAGGTAGTTCGTGAAGGCGAACGCGTCGGGACCACTGATTTCCAGCTGTCGTTCGACCCCGACGTCCCAGAGCGTGACATCGGTCAGCAGCGACCAGTATTCGGAGACCGGATCCCCGTAGTGGCGGGGGTGGTACGTGTGGTTGTAGACGCTGTAGGCGGCCACCCCGTGTTCACGGGATTTCCAGAAGTACGGCGACTTGCGCAGCCGGGTATACAGGGTCACCGCGGGATGCGGATTGACGAGGGACCCCGTGGTGGATGAATGGAAGGCACCGGTATCAATGGTCTCGGACATGATCACTCCCTGATCTGGCCCCCCGGCGCCGACCTGCTGTCGATTGTTGCGCATGGTGCGCGACACTGCGCCATGTGCAACCAGTGTGAACCCGGATCGGGGCTGGGTCAAGGGTCCTTGGCCGCACCGGGCCGCGGCTCCGCCCGGCCGCGGGGAACAGTTTCCGGCGTGGGCCACAAAGGGCCCAGTCAGGGGGTTTTGAGCTCGTCGGCGCGTACCAGCAGGACCCCGGCCACAATGGCGGCGCCTCCCAGCAGTTGGACCGGTGCCGGCAGCTGCCCCAACAGCAGCCAGGCCCACAGCACGGCGAAGAGGACCTCGGTCAGCGAGATGAACGAGGCGACCTTCGAGCCCAGCGCCCGGGCGGCCATGATCCCCGAGACATAGGCCAGTACCGTGGACAGCAGGACCAGCCCGGCCAGTGCGACCCACCAGCTGGTTTCGAAACCGGCGAACCCGACCCGGCCGAAGGTCGCCGTGAACGGCAGCAGACCGCTCACCCCGAAGACCAGCATCAGCAGGGCCCCCACCAGCAGCCCCCCGGTGGCCAGCACCAGCGGCGGCAGCGACTCATTGGCCTTGGCCGTAACGAAGAAGTACACCGCCAGCCCGACCGCGGCGCCGAGCCCCCAGAGCACCCCGATGAAGTCGATCGTCTGCGCTCCGGCCAGATCCAGCACCAGCATCAGCCCACCCAGGGACAGCAGCGTCCCGATGATGGTCAGCGGTTTGGGCATGCGCCGGCTGTTGGCCCAGAGGACCAGGACGATGAGCACCGGCGCCATGAACTCCAGCAGCAGGGCCACCCCCACGCTCAGGCGGCCGACGGCCTGGAAGAAGGCGAATTGGCAGACGCCGACCCCGAAGACCCCGAAGAGCAGGATGGGCTTCCAGTTCGCGGGCACCGAACGCCACCGCCCGCGCAGGGTCAGCACGGCCGGGACCAGCAGGACCAGGAAGGCACCGAACATCCGGGCGGCCACGGCCGCCCCGCTGCTCCACCCCGCCTCGAGCAGCGAGCTGGCAAAGGAGCCGGAGATCCCGAAGACCGCCGAGGAGAACAGCGCGATCCACACCCCCGGGACCCCCGGGCGGGACACGGCGCCGGACCGGGTCCTGACCTGCTCGGTCATGCTGCTCCTCGGGGGTCGTTGCGGATGGGTTCGAAGCCCGGCCTCCGGGCTTCAGCGGCATCAGGAGTAAAACTCCGTATACTAGTGACATACTATACGCCGCCGGGTTCATGCGAGGTAAAAGGAGTCATATGAAGTTTGCCCCTGACACGGAAACGTCGTTGCAGACGGTCGTGAACCTCCTCAATACGGCGCTGCCCGAGATCGATGGGCTGCGCACCGGCGCCGACCTGGACGAGTTCGTGGCCCGGGAGGAATACACTGGTGCCAGGGCCCACGACGAGGCCGAGCTACGCAGCGTCAGGCATTTGCGCGGGACCCTGCGCGCCCTGTGGATCGCCGAGGAGGACGAGGCGGTGGTCATCGTGAACAACATCCTGCGCAATGCCCGCGCCTTGCCGCAGCTGGTCAAGCACGACCACTGGGACTACCATCTGCATGCCACCAGTCCGGCGGCGCCCCTGGCCGAACGGATGGCCGTCGAGGCGGCCATGGCCATCGTGGATGTGTTGCGCTCGGGGGAGAAGCAGCGTCTGCGCATCTGTGCCGGGACGGGCTGCGAGGCAGCGGTCCTGGACCTCTCGCGGAACCGGTCGAAGCGGTACTGCCAGACGGGGAACTGCGCCAATCGCGAGCATGTGCGCGCCTACCGGCAGCGCCGGGCGGCCCTGCGGCCCTAGACTGGTGGCAAGCGGCCTCGTCGCAGGCACCGGCGTCGGAAAGGAAGAGATTGTGAACACCTCTGAACAACCCCAGGAACACCATGCCTCGGAGAACTACGAGGTGGATCTCGAGCATGCCTCGGACGGCACGTTCAAGGCGGCCGGACGGTGGTTCGTCGGGCTGGCGGATGCGGTCCTGGGCGGCGACGGCTCCGATGTCATGGGGGCCACCGCCGTAGTGCGCCGCCTCGACAACGATGCCGAGATCCTGCGGGTGACCGGGAACAACATCGACGAGGCCGAAGGTCTGGCGGCGTTGCTGCGCAAGGACCTGGCGGAGATGACGCGCGAACAGTTCCTGGAGGAATGGAACGGCAAGGACGGCGTGGAGACCACCGACTGAGCCCGGGAGGCTACTCCTGGCCGGGCTGCTTCTGCGTCGGTCGATCCGAGGCCCGGTTCACTCCCGAGCCTTCGCTGAGTTCACTCGGGTTCTCCTTGCTGGCCATGGCCAGCACGGAGATGACCACCAGGCTGGCGACGAATGCCACACCGAAGGCGATCAGTCCGATGTCCACGCGCAGGGGGTTGTCCCCACCGCCGGTGGCCGAGATGGACGCGACCGCTGCGGCGATGATGCCTGCAACCAGCGCGAAGATCAACGGCGATTTGATGCTCTGCTGCCATGTGGTCTTCGGCCGAGACGGGTTGGAACCCACGGGGATGCCTCCTGAAAGAATTTGGAACGACTCCAGTCTACCGCTCCGTGGCTCCCTCGCGTGCATCGTGCCGGTAGCCGAATGCAGCGATGAGCAGGAAGACCGCGACGATGATGGAACCGCCCCCGGCGATCCCGAGGACCCCATGCTGGTCCAGGCCCGGCCAGGCCAGCAGCAGCACGCCGGTGACCAGCGAAACGGCACCGGTGAGCAGGAATTCCCGCACGGGGACCAGGTCCCCCCGATGGCGGAAGTAGGTGGTCAGTTCCAGCAGGCCGGCCACCGCCAGGCCGAGTCCCCCGGCGATCACGGCGGCGGTGGTGCTGGCGAACACGAGCAGGAAGACCGCGCTGAACGCCCCGGCGATCGCGGCGCCTCCGAGCAGCCCGCGGACCGCGAAGGGCACGATGCGGGCCACCGCGAAGTCCCATACGGATTTCGCGCTGAGCACCAGGAAGGCGGCAAAGAGGTAGGCCACCACCGCTTCGCTGGGATCCTGCCAGAAGACCGACAGAGCTCCGAAGGCCGTGGCCACCACGGCGCGGAACATGACTGGTTTCCAGACGGCGGAGGCTTCTTCAGGGGGGGTGGGGATGGCAGGCACCCTACGATCCTAATGGGAATCGGCGCTGGCCTGCTCCACCTCCCCGGGGGCTTCCCGGCTTCTGGTCGGGACGGCGCGGGATCAGGCCGGTGCGCCCAGGGCCATCCAGCGGTCATTGCGGATCCGCCACAGCAGGGTCGCGCCCCGCAGGGCCATGTACCCGAGGCCGAAGGCACACCACAACCACAGGATCGGCAGATCCGGCAGCAGGGGCAGCCAGGCGGCACCGGCCAGCAGGGGAAGGTAGAGCACCAGGGCGATGACCCCGGCCAGGGCCAGATAGCGGGCGTCGCCGGCACCGATGAGGACCCCGTCGAGCACGAAGACCAGTCCCGCCAACGGCTGCGAGGCCGCCAAAACCCACAACCCGATGGCCGCCGCCCGCTGCACGTCGGGATCGGAGGTGAAGACGGCACCCAACACCGGGGCCACCAACGCCAGGACCACCCCGGTGCCCACCCCGAAGATCAGGCCCCACCGGGTCATCAGCCGGGTCAGTGCCGAGGCGGTGGCCCGGTCCCCCGCCCCGAGTTCCTTGCCGATGAGCGCCTGGGCGGCGATGGCCAGGGCGTCCAACGCGAAGGCCATCAACGTGAAGATGGTGAACACCAGTTGATGGGCCGCCAACGTCAACGCCCCGTCGGAGGTGGCGACCCAGACCGTGGCCAGGATGCCGGCCCGCAGGCTCAGCGTGCGCAGCATCAGCCAGCTGCCGACCTTGCCGGTACCCACGACCCCGCCGGGATGCGGGCGCAACGGAACCCCTTCGGCCCGCAGCCGCGGGACCAGCATCGCCAGATACACCACTGCCATCCCCCATTGGGCGATGGAGGTGCCGATGGCCGAACCGGCCACCGATAGCCCGGCCCCGTAGACCAGGGAGAAGTTCAGCACGATGTTCACCCCGAACCCGGCCCCGGCGACGATCAGCGGGGTCCTGGTGTCCTGCAGCCCGCGCAGGACCCCGGTGGCGGCCAGCACCAGCAGCATGGCCGGCAACCCGGGCATGGACCAGCGCAGGTAGTCCAGCGCGAAGCCCAACACCTGGCCCTCGGCGCCCAGGGCGCCCAGCAGTGCGGGCCCGGCGAACCAGCCCGCCACGGCCAGCACGAGCCCCAGGACCACGGCCAGCCAGATCCCGTCCCGGCCCGCGGCCAGGGCGAGGTCCAGACGCCTGGCCCCGAGCCAGCGGGCGACGGCGGGGGTGGTGGAGTAGGCCAGAAAGACCATGAGTCCGACGGCGGTCTGCAACACCGTGGTTCCCAGTCCGGCGCCCGCGAGTTCATTGATCCCCAGATGCCCGACGATGGCGGTGTCGGCCATCAGGAACAGGGGCTCGGCGATCAGGGCGCCCAGGGCAGGAACGGCCAGGGCCAGGATCGTGCGACCGAGCCGGGCCGGGATGCGGGCCGGGCCCTCGGCGGTGGTGCCGGTATCCGGCGTCGTGTCTCGGTCTTCAGTCATGGACCGTCGCTCCCGTCATGGGTCGGCGGGCCCCGGAGGCCCGAAGGAAGATGGCTGCCACCCCGACGGCGACCCCCTGCAGCAGGAGCACGAACAGGACCGCGCCGGCCCAGCCATGGGGGGCGAAAGCCAGTCCCACGGCCCAGCCGAACAGGGAGGAGCCGGTGTAGTAGGCGAGGTTGTAGAGGCTGGCGGATTGGGCCCGGCCCGTGCGTCCGATCAGCGGGACCCAGCCACTGGCGATGGCATGGGCCGAGAAGAAGCCTGCCGTGAAGATCACCAGGCCCACCAGCACGACGGCGATATGCGGCACCAGGGTCACCAGCAGGCCGACCGCCATCACGGCGATGGACCCCAGCAGGGAGGGCAGCCGGCCGAATTTCCCGACCAGGCGCCCGGCCTGCCGGGAGGACCAGGTCCCCGAGAGGTAGGCGAGGAACACCAGTGAGGTCAGCGAGGCGGGGATCAGGAAGGGCGCGGCCTCGAGCCGGAAGCCCAGGAAGTTGTAGACGGCCACGAAGCCGCCCATCAGCAGCAGCCCCTGCGCGTAGAGGGCGAGCAGCCGGACGTTGGCCAGGTTCGTCCATAGTTTCCGCCCCAGTCCGGGGGTGCCCGGGGAGCGGCGCGGGACGGGGGCGAATCCCTGGGGTTTCGGGGCCAACGCGATGAAGACCGCCGCGGCCACGGCAGCCAGCAGGGACACGGCCAGGGTCCCGACCCGCCAGGAGACCAGTTCACTCAGCGGCCCGGCGACCAGCCGTCCCGAGAGCCCGCCCAGCGTGGTGCCCGAGATGTAGGTGCCGGCGGCGATGGCCGAATGCAGCGGATGGATTTCCTCGCTGAGGTAGGCCAGGGCGACGGCGGGGATCCCTCCCAGCGCCACGCCTTCCAGGAAGCGCAGTCCCAGCAGGGCCTGGAAGCCCGGGGAGGCCGGGACCAGCAGGCCCAGGATGACCGCGGCCACCACGGCGCCTTGCATCGCCTTGAGCCGTCCGACCCGGTCCGCGACGGCGGACCAGCCGATGACCGAGACCGCCAGGCCCAGGGTGGCGGCCGAGACCCCCAGTGCCGCCCGGGCTTCGGAGATCCCTTCGGAGCGGGCCAGGGCCGGGAGCACCCCCTGGACCGAATACAGCTGGGAGAACGTGGCGACCCCCGCGGCGAAGAGCGCCAGGATCATGCGTCGATAGCCGGCCGAGCCGCGCTGGTGCCCCGGGAACTGGCCGGTTTCGCTCATGCCCCGGGCACCAGGGGAAGCAGGTAGTAGGCCACCGTCAGGGCGATCAGGTTGTTCAGCAGGTGGATGAGGTAGGAGTAGGCCAGCGAACGGCCGGTCAGCACGTAGGCGACGCTGATCACCGCCCCCAGGCTCAGATAGGGCACCGCTGCCATCGGCTCGAAGGAGCCCGTGCCCAGGAAATGCATGCCGGCGAACAGGATGATCGAGATGGCCACGCATACCCAGACGTTGAGTTTGCGGCTCAGCTTGCCGATCAGCAGGTGCCGGAAGATGTATTCCTCCACGAACGGCCCCATGACCACCGCCATCACCAGCATGGTCGGGAAGGGGACCGTGGTGGTCATCCCCTCGATGGCCAGCTGGTTCTCGCTCTTCACTCCCCCGCCCAGGGACATGATGATGATGGTGGTGACCACCAGGTTCGCCACCCAGGCCCCGGGGATCATGAACACCTTGGCCCAGGGGTTGGATCCGAAGGTGCCGAAGGAGTGTTTCAGCGTGGGGAAGGCCATGATCATGGCCCCGCTGAACAGCACGGCGTAGACGATGAAGTTCATGGCCGCGGAGGCCGTCTCCGCGGTGCTGAAGGTGTCCGTGAAGCCCGGGATGAGCCTCAGCAGCGAGGCGGCCCCGGCGACGAAGAGCACCACGTAGGCCAGGACCATGACCGCATCCCCCACCCGGAAGGCCCCCGGGAGGAACCGTGCGTTCCTGCCGGGCCGCGGCACACGGGGGGAGGGTCCCGGCGCGGCCGGCTGCGTGGTGGGATGCATGGTTCCACCCTAGCGACTGTTGCCGACAGCGACCGTCTCGACCGGCTCAGGTTTCGGGGGCGATGAGGACCTTGTATCCGCTCTCTTCCAACTGCTGCCGCTGCTGCGCGGTGATCCCCGGGTCGGTGATGACGTGGCGCAGATCATCCCCGTCCACCGAGGCGAAGGAGCGCACCCCGATCTTGGAGGAGTCGACCACCAGATAGCTGCGCAGGGCCCGGACGCCCATGAGTTCGTTCACGGCGGCCTCCCCTTCGTCGGCCACGGTGGCCCCGGCCTGCGCATGCAGGCCGCCGACCCCGATGAAGGCCAGATCCAGGGTGACCCGGCCCAGCGTCTGTTCGGCGAAGGGTCCCACGAGTTCGTAGGAGCGCGGGTTGAGCACCCCGCCGGTGACCATGACCTTCACATGGTTGCGCACCGCCAGCGTCGAGGCGATGTTCACCGCATTCGTCACCACGGTCAGGGTCGGCCGGGCCGGCTCCTGCTGCAGGTCGGCCCTCAGCCCCAGGGCGGTGGCGATCGCCGAACTGGTCGTGCCCCCGGAGAGCCCGATGCTCATATCTGCTTCGACCAGCGAGGCCGCGTAGGCCCCGATCCAGCGTTTGCGGGTGGCCGCCGGGTCCCTGTTGTATTTTCCGGGCAGATCGTAGGCCAGGGCATTGGTCGTGGCCCCGCCATGGGTGCGGGTCAGCAACCGCTGGGAATCCAGCGAATCCAGGTCCCGGCGGGCCGTGGCCGGGGAGACCCCGAGCTTGTCCACGATCTCGTCGACCTCCACCTGTCCGTCCTGGGACAGCAGGGCGAGGATGGAGCTGAGCCGCTCGTTGCGTGTCATCCCGGCGCTACTTCGTCGCCCCGGCGGCCAGGCCGCCGATGAGACGCTTCTCGATGAGCATGAACAAGATGATCACCGGCAGGATCGCGACGATCGAGACCCCGAACACGTACTGCCATGCGGTGGAGTACTGTCCCACGAAGCGGGTCAACGCGACCGACAGCGGCTGGTTCTCCGCCGTGGACAGGATGACCAGCGAGGCGGCGAATTCGTTCCAGCAGGCGACGAAGGTGAAGATCAGCGCGGTGACGATCCCCGGCCACACCAGCGGCAGGTTGACCGTGAACAGCACCCGGAGCTTTCCGGCGCCGTCGAGCTGGGCCGCTTCGTCGACCTCCTTGGGGACCCCCGCGAAGAAGGTGTGCATGATCCACACGGCGAAGGCCAGGTTGAAGGCGGCGTTGATCAGGATCATCGCCAACCAGGTGTCGTAGAGGTTGAAGACCAGCATTTCCTTGAACAGCCCGACCGTGAGGATCGCCGGCTGCAGCATCTGGGTCACGATGACCAGGAACATGAAGGCCATTTTTCCGCGGTACTTGAACCGGGCGCTGTAGTAGGCGGCAGGCATGGCCACCAGCAACACCAGCAGGGTCGCCGCGACGGCGATCACCACGGTGGAGATCAGGTTGTAGGCCACCGGGGTCTCGGGGGTGTCCCACATGGTCAGGTAGTTCGACCACTGGGCTCCATCGCGCGGCAGGTAGTCCGGGGGCACGGAGAGGATCTCCGAGCGGGTCTTCAGGGACCCGATGAACATGACGGCATAGGGGATCAGGAAGATGGCGGCCACGATCAGCCCGACCGTCATCCGGCCCACGACGACCCGTCGGCTCGCGTGGTCTTCGGTGGTGAGAAGTGCCACGGTCTAGACCTCCTTCATGGGTTTCACGGCCCAGACGTAGATGGCCACGATGACGACGACGATGCCGAAGTTGACCACCGACAAGGCACTGGCGATGTCGATCTGGCGATCGAACTGCAGGACCTTGAAGATGTAGGTCATCAGGGTGTCGGCGTCGTAGCCGGGGATCGACCCGGTCATGACCTTCAGGATCGGCAGGTTGTTGAAGACGTTGATGATGTTGATCAGTACCGAGACCGCCAGCGCGCCGCGCAACTGCGGCAGCACGACCAGGAAGTACGTCCGCCAGCGTCCGGCGCCGTCGACCTTGGCCGCCTCCAGCGTGTCACCGGGAATGGCCTGGATGCCGGCCAGGATCGTGTAGGTGGTGAAGGGGATGGACACGAAGACGGCCACCGCCATGGCCACCATCAACGCCGATGAGGCGTGCTGGGTGAAGCCGTAGGAACTGTCCAGCAGCCCGGTATCGGTGAGGAACTTGTTGAAGATCCCGTAGTTGGGGTCCATCGAGTAGTAGAACAGCGTGGTGGTCATCACGACGCTGGCCGCCCAGGGGACGATCACTGCCATGCGCACCAGGGTGCGGCCGGGGAACGGCTTGGACAGGAACTGGGCCAGGCCCAGGGAGATCAGCACGGTGAAGAACACCACGACCACGACCCACAGGACCGAGTTCAGCATGATCCTGGGGATGTTCGGGTCGCTGAAGACCTGGCTGAAGTTCGCCAGCCCCACCGAGCCCAGATCGGTGCCGATCTGGCTGATCTTGCGCGTGGAGTTGTAGATCATGTACCCGGCGGGGAACACCACGATCACCAGGATCAGGACCAGCGCCGGGGAGATCCAGGGCAGGGCGGATCTGAAGGAGGAGCCCTCGGCCGACGTGCGCCGTTTGGAGCGCCGGGGTTTCGGGGGCCCGGGGGGATCGGCCACCCCGGTCCTGGCCGGTGCGGTGGTGCTCATACTGGTCTCCTGACCTGGTCTTCGTCTGTTCCGGGCCCCACGAGGCTCCGCGGCCCGCCGGCTATGCCAGCGGGCCGCGGAGTCGGTGGGCCCTTCCGCCGTGGTCGGCGGGTCCGGCCGCGGGCTACTTGGCCGCGTCGGCCTTCTTCTGGATCTCGGCGAGCACGTCGGATGCGGACTTGCCGGTGGCGATCTGGCCCATGAGCGACTTGAAGGCGCCATCGGTGGCGTTCCAGGCCGGGTTCGTCGTCGGGTAGAAGACGGCGTTGGGCAGCAGTTCCAGGAACGGCTTCAGCGTCTCGTCGGAGGACATCTCCTCGGAGACCGAGGTGGTGGTGGGCAGGAAGCCCTCGGTCTGCACCCAGTTGCTGTACACGTCGTCGCTAAAGAAGTAGTCCATGAACTTCTTCACGGATTCGGACTTGCTGCCGTCGTTCTTGAAGGAGAGCATGCGGTCCGCGACGCCCAGCGTTGCCGGGTCACCGGTGTTGGTGGCGACGGGGGCGATCCCGTACTTCAGGTCCGGGTTCTCCTCCTCGATCTGCCCGACGGTCTGCGGCAGCACGTAGGCGAAGCCTAGCTTGCCCTGGATGAAGGTGTTCAGCATCGGGGTGCGCTGCGTGGAGCCGGGGTTCTTCTGCGTGGCGCCTTCCTTGACCATCTTCTGCATGAACTCGGCGGCCTCGACGTTCTTCGGGGTGTCGACCTCGATGGACTTCTCGTCACCGAAGTCCCCACCGTTGCCGGCGAACCAGATCAGCGATTCACCCTGGGCCTCCTCGGACCCCAGCGGCATGCCGTAGCCGTCGGCCTTGGTGTCCTTGCTGATGGCCTTGGAGGCGGTCAACAACTCGTCCCAGGTCGTGGGGACCTCGTCGACGCCGGCTTCCTTCATGAGGTCTTCGTTATAGGCCAGTGCGCGGGCCGAGGCGATCAGCGGCAGACCGTACTGGGTGCCGTCGAACTTCTCGTTGTCGGCGAAGGAGGTCTGGAAGTTCTCCAGCGTATCGGCGGAGGCGATGTCCTCGGCCGGGGCCAACAGGTCCTCTTCGGCGAAGCCGGCGAAGGCGCCGCCGCCGTAGATGTCCGGGGCCTTGTCGCCCTGCAACTTGGTCTTCAGGACGCTTTCGATGTTCTCCCAGGACTGGATCTCCAGATCCACCTTGACCTCGGGGTTCTCCTTCTCGAAGCCGTCGATGACGTCTTGCCACAGCGCCTTGGTGCCATCGGAGTAGCTGGGCACCAGCATGCTCAGCGTGGTGGTGTCCCCGGAGGCGTCCCCGCCCTCGTCGCCGCCGCCGAAGCCGCAGCCGGTCAGGACCAGCGAACCGGCAGCCACGCCGGCCAGCAGGGTTGCGCGTAGTGAACGTTTCTGCATGATTCCCCATCTCGAAGGTGTGCGTCGGCGAGTGATCCGAAGCCAATTCATAATTGAAAATGCTCTAATCGACCTTAAGTCGATCAATAAAGAACATGATTATGACAGTAATGTGACTGGGGTCTCGTCGTCAAGTCCCCTTGTCAACTGCTTTGGCACGACGTTCCGACCCCCTCGAAGCGGCGGGAACGGGCTAGGCCGGTGCGCTTCCGTCGTCCTGCAGGGCAAACAGCCCGAGCATGCGGCCGGCTTCCTTCGCCATGCGGGCCCGACCGGCTCCGACGTATTTGCGGGAGTCGACCACGGTCTCGTCGGCTGCCAGGTACTCGCGGATCCCGGCGGTGAAGAATCCGTTGAGATGGGTGGAGACGTTGATCTTGCGCATGCCTGCACGGATGGCGGCCACGATGTTCTCGTCGGAGACCCCCGAGGAGCCGTGCAGCACCAGGGGAACGTCCACGGCATCCGCCAGCCGGGAGATCAGCTCCACATCCAGTTCGGCGGATCTGCTGGTCATGGCATGGGAGGATCCGACGGCGACCGCCAGGGCGTCGACCCCGGTGGCCGCGACGAAGGCGGCGGCCTCGGCCGGATCGGTGCGCACGCCCGGCGCGTGGGCCCCGCCCTTGCCCCCGACCTTGCCCAGCTCGGCCTCGATGTAGACCCCCCGGTCATGCGCGTAACGGGCCACCCGGGCCGTGGCGGCAACATTGTCGTCATAATCCAGATGGGCGCCGTCGTACATGACCGAGCCGAAGCCCAGCTCCACGGCCTGGAGGGCCAGCTCCTCGCTTTCGGCATGATCCAGGTGCACGGAGACCGGCACGGACGCGCCGCGGGCGATCGCCAGGCAGGCCAGGCCGATCGGCTCCAGGGCACCGTGGTAGGCCACGCAGTTCTCGGAGATCTGCAGGATCACCGGCAGACCCGCTTCCTCGGCCCCGGCGACGAGGGCCTCGGCCGTTTCCAGGTGGATCACGTTGAAGGCGCCCTGCCCCCGCCCGGCGTCGGCGGCGGCGGTCATCAGTTCACGGGTGGTGCTCAAGGCCATGGAGGGTCCGGCTTTCGGTTGAAGGGGTGGTTCTGGGTGGCTGCGGTTTCTAGTGCCGGGTGACCACGAGCCGGCGGGCCAGCTCCGGATGGCTGGGGTGCAGTTCCCCGGCGGCCGGCATGAGTACCGCCGAGGCGGACCAGGCGGCCGCGCGGCGGACCAGGGCCTCGGCATCGAGCCCCTCGGCCACCCCGGAAGCCAGGGCGGCCACGCAGGCGTCGCCGGCCCCCGTGGGGTTGCCGTGAAGGGGTTCGGGTAGCCGGGCCGATATCGACCGTCCGGGGGTTGCGGCCTCGAAGAGGCTCAGCCCGTCTTCACCGGCGCTGACGACCACGCGCCGTGCCCCCAGTTCCAGCAGGAGCCCGGCGCCCCGGGCGATCTCCGATTCCCCGGTGGCCTCGAGGAGTTCGTGATGGTTGGGTTTGAGCACATCGGCCCCGGCCCTGGCCGCGGCCAGCAGTCCGGCCCCCGAGGTGTCGATGAGGCAGGGGACCCCTCCGGCGCGGGCGGCCCGGACCAGCCAGGGGTAGAAACCGGAGCCGTATCCGGCCTCCTGATCGGCTTCGGCCTCCCCGGGCCCGGCGGCCCCACCGGGGAGCGAGCCCGATCCCACGACGACGTCGGCCCCGGGGATCGAGTCCAGGACGGCACGCTGGACGGCGTCCCATTCGGCGGCCTCGAGGCCTCCGCCGTGTTCGTTGAAGATCGTGGTCATCCCGGTCCCGCGGTCGACCAAGGCGAAGCTGCGTCGGGTGCCGGGGGCCACGGGGACCAGCGTGTTCCCGATGCCGGAGGCGTCCAGTTCGGTGGCGAAGGTCTCCCCGGCCCCGCCACCTCGGGTGGCGATGGCGTGGACGGAACTGCCCTGGCGGTGCAGGATGCGGGCGACATTCAGCCCCTTGCCTCCGGCGCGGACGCCCGGGGCGGGGACCCGGTTGGTCCCACCCACGGCGAGATGATCGACATCGTAGGTTTCGTCCAGGGCCGGATTGGGGGTGATGGTCAGGATCACGGGGTCTCCTTGGTTGCGGCCGACCGGGCGGCCTCGGCCCGCAGATACGCCCCACGCAATCCGGCGTCCTGGCCCAGTTCGGCGGTGATGATCCGTGGTGTGCGGTGGAAGGACAGCCGGGCGTCCACGGCGGCGCGCAACGGAACCAGCAGGTCGTCCCCGGCCTGGGCGAGCCCGCCGCCGACGATGACGGCCTCGGGGCCCACGGAGGCACAGAGCTGGGCGATGGAGAAGGACAGGGCCTCGACGGCCGCGTCCCAGCAGTGCGCCGCGTCGGTGTCCCCGGTACGCCGGCGTTCGAGGACTTCGCGGGCACCATCGACTTCCGTTCCGGTGGCCCGCGTGTAGTTCCGGGCAATGGCGGCGGCGGATCCCACGGTTTCGAGGCAGCCGTGGGCGCCGCAGGGGCAGTCCAGGCCCCCCGGGACGGCGGCGTGGCCGATCTCCCCGGCAAAACCTCCGGCTTCGAGCCGGCGGCCGTCGACGAAGAGCGCCCCGGCGATGCCGGTGCCGATGACCAGGACGGCCGTGTTGGCCGCCTGCCGACCCAACACCCGGCCGGCGCCCAGGGCTAGTTCGGCCTCCCCGGCGGTTCCGACGTCGTGGCCGAATCCGGTGGGGATCCCGAAGCGTTCGGTGCACAGCCGACGGAAGGGCACGTTGCGCCATCCCAGGTTCGAGGAGAAGACCCCGGTGCCGGCCTGCTCATCGACGGTTCCGCACACCACGACCCCGGCGGCCACCGGGGTCAGCGACGGGGATCCGGCCAGCAACCGGCCGCGCAGCACGTCGAGCTCGGCCAGGACCGCGGCGGCCTCCGGGTCCCCGGCCTGCGGGGTCGGGGACCTCAGGACCGTATGCAGGGTGCCGTCGGGGGTCGCCAGGGCGGCCTTGATGTCGGTGCCGCCGATGTCGAAGAGCAGGTAAGCCGGTTCCATGGGTGTGGTGCGCCAGACCGGGGCGGACCCTAGGCCTGCTCCTCGAGGATCACCGAACGCGAGAGGTTGCGCGGGGCGTCCGGGTCCAGGCCGCGGTGGCGGGCCCGGTCCAGGGTGACGCGGTGCAGGCGGGCCAGCTCGGCCAACGGGTGGCGCGAGGATTCGACATAGAGGGCCCCGGTGCGTTCCACGTCCGCGGCCAGTCCCTCGGGAGCCGGCCCGAAGGACCAGGTGACCCGGCCGGGGGCGGCGATGGCGATGGGTCCGTGGCGGTAGTCCATGGCCGGGTAGGCCTCGGTCCAGCCCTGGACTGCTTCACGCATCTTCAGGGCGGCCTCATGGGCGAGCCCGACGCTCCATCCCTGTCCGAGGAAGGTGAACTGCTCGGCCTCGAGCAGATCGGTGCCGGTTTCCTGGTCGACGGCGGTGCGGGCCTGTTCGATGGCCTCGCCCAGGTCCATGCCGACACTGCTCAACAGATAGGCCAGCGCGGTGGTGGCGAAGCGCGTCTGCACCACCGACTGCTCGTCGGCGTAGGGCAGTTCCACGACCCGGTCGACCATTTCCACGATCGGCGAGGAGGTGTCCCCGACCAGGGCGATCGTGGTGATGCCCGGTTCGAGTTCCTTGAGCAGCGTCAGGACCTCGGAGGTGGTGCCCGAACGGGTGATGGCCACGACCGCGTCGTAGCCGCGGCCGGCGATGCGGGCCTCGGAGGCGGCGAAGGCGTCGGTCACGCCGTGGCCGGCGGTCTCCCGGGCCGCGGCGTAGGACTCCGCCATGAACCAGGAGGTGCCGCAGCCGACGACGGCGACGCGGGCCCCGGAGGCGGGCAGCAGGTTCTCGGAACCGGCCTGGGTGACGGCGCGCTGCCAGACGTCGGGCTGGCTGCGCAGCTCCTCGTCCATGTGCTGGCCAAGTGATGCGTTCGTGGTCATCGATACTCTCCTGGGGTGGTTCCGCCTGGCGGGATTCGGCATTGATCTCCCCCTATGATCGCTTATGAGCGTTCGCTATGTCTAGTAATCATAGTTGCTCACATTCTGGACGGCCGGTCAGCACGTTTACAGCACCCGCAAACCCGCCTCGGCGGCGAGGAGCGGGGCCAGGTCCTGCAGCTGCAGTTCGCCGACGGTCGCACCCCGCAAACCGCCGACCCCGGACAGTCCCGCCAGCGCGGCCCCGCGCAGGTCCACATCCTTGAGCTTCGCCCCATGCAGGGACAACATGCCGATCCGGCAATCCTGGAACGCCACCCTCTCGGCCTGGACCGCCCCGAGATCGAGCTCGTCGATGATCTTCGAGCGTAAGAGCACGTCCTTGAGCTTCGCCCCGCGCAGGTTCACCAGATCGAGTTTGCCGCCGTCGAAGAGCACCGAACGCAGGCCGGCCCCATGCAGTTCGGCGGAACCGATGCGGGTGCGGGCCAGGCTGGTGTTCCACCAGCCGCTGTCCGGGGCCCGCAACGAGGCGGCCCCCAGATCGGTGAACTCGCAGTTCCCGAAACTCGCCCGGTTCAGTTCCGCCCCCATGAGCGAGACCCGCCGGAAGGTGCACTCGGTGAAGACGGTGTCTTCGAGGTCCTGCCCGTCGGCGTCGTCGGAGTCGAACAGCAGGCCGTCGCTGCGTCCGTCCAGGTCCAAGCCCGTCAGGTCCCCCGGCGGACGGTTCCCCGGGGCGTTGAAGGAGGGAATCCTGGGCGGTCGGGGTTCAGCGGGCATCCGGTTCATGGGCCGAGACTACCGGGGCCCGCTCAGAGGTCCGAAACCGGCACGGCTCCGGCCCCGTCCCCGGCGTCGGGGTCGATATCTGGGTCCTCGGCAGGTCCGGCGAACTGGGACATGTACAGCCGGTAGTAGGCCCCGCGGGCCGCCAACAGCACCTCGTGGCTGCCTTGTTCGACGATCCTGCCCGCTTCCATCACCAGGATGGTGTCGGCGTCGCGGATGGTCGACAGCCGGTGGGCGATCACGAAGCTGGTCCGGTCGGTGCGCAGCGCGGCCATGGCATGTTGGACCAGCACTTCGGTGCGGGTATCCACCGAGGACGTCGCCTCGTCCAGGATGAGCAGCGACGGGTTGGCCAGGAAGGCCCGGGCGATGGTGATCAGCTGCTTCTCACCGGCGGAGACGTTGGTGCCCTCGTCGTCGATGATGGTGTCGTAGCCCTCGGGCAGCGCCTTCACGAAGCGGTCGACGTAGGTGGCGGTGGCGGCCTCGTGGACTTCCTCGTCGGTGGCATCGAGCCGACCGTACCTGATGTTCTCGATGATCGTCCCGTTGAACAACCAGGCGTCCTGGAGCACCATGCCGACCTTGGAGCGCAGTTCGGCCCGGGACAGTGCCGTGATGTCGATCCCGTCCAGGGTGATGGCCCCGCCGTCGAGCTCGTAGAAACGCATCACCAGGTTCACCAGCGTGGTCTTCCCGGCCCCCGTGGGGCCGACGATCGCCACCGTATGGCCCGGATGCGCCTCGAAGGACAGGTCCTCGATCAGCGGCCTGGCCGGATCGTAGGAGAAGGTGACGTCGGTGAACTGGACGTGGCCTTCGGTGCGGGCCGCCAGCCGGGCGGTGGGGGTTTCCGCCTCCTGCTCCTGGGCGTCCAGCAGCTCGAAGGTCCGTTCGGCGGAGGCGACCCCCGACTGGACCTGGTTGGCCATTCCGGCGATCTGTCCCAGCGGCTGGGTGAATTCGCGGGAGTACTGGATGAATGCGGTGGCATCGCCCAGGCTCATCTGCCCCGAGGCCACCCGCAGGCCGCCGACGACGGCGATGCCCACGTAGGCCAGGTAGGAGATGAACTGCATGACCGGGAAGATGGTGCCCGAGACGAATTGGGCGCCGAAGGAGGCCTTGAACAATTCCTCGTTGCGCTCGTCGAAGCGGGCCACCGATTCCTCCTCGCGGCCGAAGACCTTCATGAGGTCGTGGCCGGAGAAGGACTCCTCGATCTGCCCGTTCAGCGTCCCGGTGGACTTCCACTGCTCGGCGAACAGGCCCTGGGCCCTGGTCCCGATCAGCGCCGCGGCCACCGCCGAAAGCGGCAGGGCGACCAAGGCGATCAGTGCCAGCTGCCAGGAGACGATGAACATCATGATCACGATGCCCACCACGGTCAGGATCGATTCGAGCAGCTGCGAGAAGGCCTGCTGCAGGGCGGTCTGGATGTTGTCCACGTCGTTGGTGACCCGCGAGAGCAGGTCCCCGCGCTGACGGGTGTCGAAGTAGTTCAGCGGCAGTTTGTTGAGCTTGTCCTCCACGTCCTTGCGCAGCCGGTAGACCACGCGCATGACCAGTTTATTCAGCAGGTAGCCCTGGGCCCACATGAAGACGTTCGCCACGAAGTACATCATCAACACGAAGGAGATGATGACGCCGAGCTGGTGGAAGTCGATGCCTGTCCCGGGAACCAGGTCCATCCGCTCGAGCATGTCGGCCAGATTGGTCTTGCCTTGGGCCCGCAGCCCGGAAACGGCCTCCGCCTTCGAGGTGCCCGGAGCCATTTGTGAACCGATGACGCCCGAGAAGATGACGTCCATGGCCCTGCCCAGGATCTTGGGGGCGATGACGGTCAGCACCACGCCGACGGCGACAAATAAGAGTACGACGGCGATGCCGGCCTTTTCGGGGGCCATGAGCCCCATGAGGCGTTTGGTCGCGGGCCAGAACGCCTTGGCCTTGCGCACCGGCCGCTGGTCCCCGAATCCGTCATCGGCGGATACGGCGAAATCCTCGAGATCCTCGACCTGTGCGGCCGGTTTCTTCTCGGCCATCTAGGACACCTCCTCCGCACTGATCTGGGATTCGACGATCTCCAGGTAGGTCGCCGAGCTTTCCAACAGTTCCTCATGGGTGCCGCGCCCGACGATTTCGCCGTCGTCCAGCACCAGGATCTGGTCGGCGTCGATGATCGTGGACACGCGTTGGGCGACGACGATCACCGTGGCCTCACCGGTGGTCTCCTTCAACGCCGCCCGCAGCCGGGAGTCGGTGGTGACGTCCAGTGCCGAGAACGAATCGTCGAAGAGGTAGACCTTGGGCCTGGCGGCCAGGGCGCGGGCGATGCACAGGCGCTGGCGTTGTCCGCCGGAGACGTTCGTCCCGCCCTGGGCGATTCCCGACTCCAGTCCACCCTCCTTCCCGGAGACGAAATCCCGGGCCTGGGCGATCCGCAGGGCCTCCCAGAGTTCGGGATCCGTCGCCTCCCGGTTGCCGTAGCGCAGGTTGGAGGCGACGGTTCCGGAAAAGAGGTAGGGCCGTTGCGGGACGGCGGCCACCCGTTCGGAGAGTTGTTCGCGGGTCAACGCCGACACGGGGGTCCCGTCGATGAGCACCTGCCCGGCATCGGCGTCGTACAGGCGCGGGATGAGGTTCAGGAGCGTGGATTTACCGGACCCGGTGGATCCGATGATCGCGGTCATCCGACCGGGTTCGGCGGTGAACTGGAGATCCTTGAGCACCGGTTCCTCGGCGCCGGGATAGCCGAAGGAGACCCGGCGGAATTCCACGGTGCCATGCGCCGGGGCGTCCACCGTGGTGACCTCGGGGTCGCGGAGCGAGGGTTCGGCCTGCAGGACCTCGTCGATCCGTTCCGCGCAGACGGCGGCGCGCGGGATCATCATGGCCATGAACGTACCCATCATCACGGCCATGAGGATCTGCAGCAGGTACTGCAGGAAGGCGGTCAACGAGCCGACCTCCATGTTCCCGTCGGCCACGCGGTGTCCACCGAACCACAGCACCGCGGCGGTGGCCAGGTGCAGGATCATCCCGATCAACGGGAACATCAGCACGAACAGTTGTCCGACCCGGACCCCCACCTCGGTCAGGCGTTCGTTGGCGGCCCGGAAACGCTCGGTCTCGTAGGGTTCCCGCACGAAGGCCCGCACCACGCGGATGCCGATGATCTGCTCGCGCAGCACCCCGTTGATGGAGTCGATGCGTTCCTGCATCAGGCGGAACAGCGGCATCAGCAACCGGATGAGGAAGCCGACGATCACCACCAGCAGCGGGACCGACACCCATACCAGCCAGGACAGCCCGGCATCCTCACGCAGGGCCATGATGATCCCGCCCACGCACATGATCGGGGCGGAAACCATGAAGTTCAGGCCCATCAGCACCAGCATCTGGACCTGCTGGACGTCGTTGGTGCCGCGGGTGATCAGGGTCGGGGCGCCGAATTCGTTGACCTCCCGGGCCGAGAACCCGGCGACCGAGTGGAAGACGCCACGGCGGATGTCCCGGCCCACGGCCATCGAGGTCTTCGCCCCGAAGTAGACGGCGGCGATCGCGGTGAGGACCTGGATGAAGGCCACCATCAGCATCATCGCGCCGGTGCGCCAGATGAAATCGGTATCGCCCTGCGTCACTCCCTCGTCGATGATCCGCGCGTTCAGGCTCGGCAGGAACAACGTGGCCATGGTCGTTCCGAGCTGGAAGACCAGCACCGCGATGATCCACGGTCGATAGGGTTTCGCGTGCTTGAGGATCAGGCGCAGGAGCATGCAGGGGTGACTTTCTGGACTAACCACACCGGGGGCTGGGTCGCGTCGGCGGGTGATGGCCCGGGCGGCTGTGGCCGTTCGGGGCACTGGCAACTGTACTCGGCGCGTCGGGCCTTTCAATCCCTCCGCCGAAGGATTTGCCCCCCGGGCCCTATCGCGACACCCAAACACCCTTATAATGGTAATGGAATACCACCATGCGAAAATCTAAGGAGAATCACATGTCAGAGGCCCCCACCCAGCTTCAGGCCGGCGATCGCGCACCGGACTTCACCCTCACCGACGCCGACGGCGCCACCATCAGCCTGTCCAACTACACCGGCCGTTCGGTCGTGGTCTACTTCTACCCCAAGGCCGCAACCCCGGGCTGCACCACCGAGGCCTGCGATTTCCGGGACAACCTGAGCTCGCTGGCCGGCGCCGGCTACGACGTCCTGGGCATCTCCTCCGACGGGGAGGACGACCTGCAGGCCTTCGCCGATGACCAGTCACTGACGTTCCCGCTGCTGTCGGACCCGGACCACCGGACCGCCAAGGCCTACGGCGCCTACGGGGACAAGGACCTCGGCGGAAAGACCGTCACCGGGACCCTGCGCTCCACGATCGTCGTCAACCCCGACGGGACCGTGAAGTCCGCCGAGTACAACGTCGCCGCGGAGGGCCACGTCTCCCGCCTGCGCGAGCAGCTCGGGGTCTAGGACCCGCGACCGCGGCGCCGCACGACGGCGCAGGCACCGCCCACGCAGAATGCCCATGGGGACTTCGGTCCCCATGGGCATTGTGCGTGGTGGCGCCGACCGGACCGTTCGACGTCCGGGTCTCTAGCCTCGGCATTTCATGAGGTCGTCGCCCCGGAGGCGTGTTTAAGCCCGTAAAGGTGCTCCTGACCTGCGAAAATAGTAGTTACGACACAACTGCTTTCGACAGGAAAAGGAGCACCCTTACGGTGAAGAAGTCTACCCGTTTCTACCCGGACCTCGACGTCGACGACGCAGGGACCGGGATCGTGTCCCAAGCAGGCGCCGTATTGCTGGCCGAGACCGCGAAGGCCGTTGCCCTGCCAGCAGCGTTGAGCACCGCCATGAAACCGTGGCGCAAGCCCTACGCCATCCACGACCCGGGCAAGATCCTGCTCGATGAGGTCCTGTCCCTGGCAATGGGCGGGGACGCGTTCTCCGACGTCGACCGGCTGCGCACCCAGCCCTGGGTGTTCGGCCCCGTCGCCTCCGATCCCACCGTTTCCCGCCTACTCAAGGCCCTCGCCGACGACGCCCCGGCAGTGCTGGAGGCGATCAACACCGCCCGCGCCCAGACACGTGCCCGGGCCTGGGACGCTGCCGGGCACGATTCACCGGTCCACGCCGCCAGCGATGAAAACCCGCTGGTCGTGGACCTGGACGCAACCCTGGTGACCTCCCACAGCGAGAACAAGGAACAAGCGGCCCCGACCTACAAGCGCGGCTTCGGGTTCCACCCTTTGGCCTCGTTCGCCGACCACGGCGCGAAGGGCACCGGGGAGCCGTTGGCGATGCTGCTGCGCCCGGGCAACGCCGGGTCAAACACGGTGGCGGACCACATCACCGTGACCGACGCCTCCCTGGCCCAGCTCCCACCCGGACACCGTACGGGCCGGGCGATACTGGTGCGCACCGATACCGCCGGTGGCACCCACGGATTCCTGGATTGGCTCACCGACCCGGTGCGGGACCTGGCCTATTCCGTGGGCTTCGGATTCTTCCCGGCCATGGAAAAAGCCCTGGGAAGCATCGACAACAACTCCTGAGTGAAGGCCCTGAACAGCGACGGGATCGAACGCGAAGGGGCCTGGGTAACCGAGCTGACCGGCGACCTGTACTTGTCCTCGTGGCCGGCCGGGATGCGGGTGATCGTGCGCAAGGAGGAACCCCACGTCGGGGCGCAACTGCGCATTACCGACATCGACGGGATGCGCTACACCGCGTTCGCGACGAATCAGGCCGGGGACGATCTGGCCCGGTTGGAAGTCGCACACCGTTTGCGGGCCCGCTGCGAGGACCGGATCCGCAATGGCAAGGACACCGGATTGGAGAACCTCCCGTTGAAGGCCTTTGCCGGCAATGAGATCTGGGTCCACCTGGTGATGCTCGCCCTCGAGCTCACCGCATGGACGCAGATGCTTGCCCTGACCGGGACCGAGGCACGGCGGTACGAACCCAAGCGCCTGCGAACGCGGATCTTCGAAACGGCCGGCAAAATCATCACCACCGGCAGGCGCAAGATCCTGCACCTTGCGGCAACGGCTCCGGAAACACCATTGATCCTCAAAGCCCTGGAGCGACTTCGGAGCCTCCCGGCACCTGGCTGACCAGCCCCCGGACCATCCCGACGAAGCAAGAAGCACATACAGCGGAACCAGTGGAGATTCCGGCCCGATCCGAGGCTATCGGGCAATCCGTCACACCCTCATGCCAGAATCAGTACCGCTAGGCAGAAGGTAAGTCCTGGCCCGCAACCAGCACAGCCCGATGAAAGATCGAGGCTAGGGCCTGGGGCGCGGCCGTGTGGCCACCAACTCGGCAAAGCGGCTGATGTAGTCCTGCAGGAACCCGACCGTGGACTCCTGGCTGATTCCGCCCTCCTCGTCGATCAGCCCCGGGGACCGGGACAGGAACACCTCGGGCTGGCCCGGGGTGGGCATGTCGAAATAGGACAGCGCCAGCCGCAGGTTCTTCTGTGAGCTGTACCCGCCCATGCGGCCCACCGAGTGGCTGATGATCCCCGCCGGGAGGTTCTTCCATGCGACGTCGGCATTGGGCTTGGAGCCGATGTCCACCGCGTTCTTGAGGCAGGCCGGGATGGTGCGGTTGTTCTCCGGGGTGACGAACAGGACGCCGTCGGAGGCCTTGATCGTTTCGCGGAAGCCGGTGTATTCCCCGGGCAGGGGTTTATCGGCGACCTCGGGGGTGTCGTAGTCGAAATCATAGAGCGGCAGGTCGCGGATCTCGACGATGCGGGCCTGGTAGCCAGCGGGGAAGAGGTCGATGGCGTTCAGTGCGATCTTGCGCGCATAGGAGGCACGGCGCAGGCTGCCGACGATGACGGAGATGTTCCTGGTCATGGAAATGGGGTTCCTTTCGGGACGGTGGGCAGGCCGGGCGGGCGTCGGGACGCACCCGTGGTGCCTGCGACTCCCACCCTGGCCTACGAAGAACCGTACTTGAAAGTTCGATAGACCCAACATTAGGCTGGCCCCACGACATGAAAGGAGGTGCCGCATGCACCGGGACGGCATATGGCTCGAGGCGATCACCCTGTTCCAGGCCATCCGCGAGGGCAATCAGCCTGCGGCCAAACGACTACTGGACTCCTCCGCCCATCGGGACGAGGTCTTCGAGGGGCTGCTGAGCATGCTCGGGATCTTCCTGCGCGGACAGCAGGCCACCGAACTGGACCATTTCATTTCCGCGGCCCACCGCGCCGGCCCTCCCCCGCCCTTCGGGGCCCGCCCGTATCTTCCTCCGTTGAGCTGAACCGTCCGCGGCGTTAAAACACGGTGCCCCCTCCACCGGGAAGAGTGGTGGAGGGGGCACCGTCATGCCCACCCCGGATGGATCGACCATCCCGTCCGGGATGAACACCCGGGCTGCGAGGTAGGAGCTCGTTGGCCCGGGAGCCTACCGGCACCGCGCCGGTCACCGGGCGGTGTCGTGGAGCCTAGGATTCGCCGCGGCGCAACAATTGTCCGTGGGGGGTCGTGAAATCGACCTTCTCCCCGCGCAGCCAGGTGCCGGCGACGACGCCGTCCAGGGTCTTGCCGGCGTAGGCGGACACGGGGTTGCGGTGCTGGAGCTTGGCGACGTCCACGACGAAGTCCTCTTCCGGGGAGAAGATGGCGAAGTCGGCATCGGAGCCTGGCGCCAACTGACCCTTGCGCTCCAGACCGGCCAGCTTCGCCGGCCCCGAGGACATCCAGGCCAGCACCTGATCCAGGGCGATGCCGCGTTTCCGGGCTTCGGTCCAGATCAGCGACAGACCCAGCTGCAAGGAAGCCACCCCGCCCCAGGCGGTGCCGAAGTCCCCGCCTTCGGGATACTTCAGCTCCACCGTGGACGGCGAGTGGTCGGAGACGATGAAGTCGATGGTCCCGTCGATGAGTCCCTGCCAGAGCAGCTCGCGGTTGGCATCCTCACGGATCGGCGGGCAGCACTTGAATGCCGTGGCCCCATCGGGGATCTCCTCGGCGAGCAGGGTCAGGTAGTGCGGGCAGGTCTCGACGGTCAGCCGCACGCCTTCGGCCTTCGCCGCGGCGATCACCGGCAGCGAATCGGAGGAGGACAGGTGCAGGATATGTGCCCGGCCCCCGGTCCGCCGTGCCGCGTCGATGACCCGCTGGATGGCCAGGTTCTCGGCCACCCGCGGGCGTGAGGCCAGGAAGTTGGAGTACTCCCGGCCACCGATCTGCGGCGCTTCCTCGATGGTGTGCGCGTCTTCGGCGTGCACGATCATCAGCGAGTCGAAGGAGGCGAGCTCGGCCATGTCGGCCTCCATCTCCTCCGGCTCCAGGGCGGGGAATTCATCCACCCCCGAATGCAACAGGAAGCACTTGAAGCCGTACACGCCCTCGTCGTGCAGTTTGCGTAGTTCCTCGCGGTTGCCCGGGACGGCACCGCCCCAGAAGCCGACGTCGATGTACGCCTTGCGCCCGGCGACCTCGCGCTTGAGCTCCAGGGCCCCGACATCCACCGTCGGGGGGATCGAGTTCAGCGGCATGTCGATGATGGTGGTCACCCCACCGGCGGCGGCGGCACGGGTGGCGGAGTCGAAGCCCTCCCACTCGGTGCGCCCCGGCTCGTTGACGTGGACGTGGGAGTCCACGAGGCCGGGGATCATCACTTCCCCGGCACCGAGTTCGATGGTCTCGCGTCCCACCAGGCCCTGGCCCGGGCCTTCAATCGCTGCGATCCGTCCATCACGGATGCCGACCTCGTGGGCGCCGATGCCCTCACCGGTGAGGATCCGCTCGCCGCGGACCACCAGGTCGAATTCCTGGTTCTTTCCTGCCGGAGCAGTGCTGCTCTGGTTGCTCATATGCCGATTCCTCCTCGAATCCTGGCTGTCGGGCCCTGGATGTCCCGACTTCTTCCCTGACGATTATCCGCCCTCGCCTCCGCGGGGCGGGAACCGGCCAGGACCTGGGCCCTGCCGGTGGATGGACGCGGAACGGCGGACGGACCCCGTGGAGCATGGCTCCCGGTTCCGCCCGCCGTTGACCGTTTCCGGTGGCTACGCGCCGGCCGTTGCCGCCTCACGGGCCGGCTTCAGCGGAACGAGCGCCGTCGGGGCATCGGCCACGGTCTCGGCCAGATCCTCGAATTCGGTGACGTTGTTCAGCTCGGTACCCATGGAGATGTTCGTGACGCGCTCGAGGATGACCTCGACCACGACCGGCACCGAGTGCTCCTCCATGAGGCTCTTGGCCTCGGCGAAGCCCTTGGCCAGGTCCTTCGGGTCCTTGACCCGGACGGCCTTGCAGCCCAGCCCCTCGGCCACCTTGATGTGGTCCACGCCGTAGCCCTCGGTCTCGGGGGAGTTGATGTTATCGAACGCCAGGGACACGTGGTAATCCATCTCGAATCCACGCTGCGACTGACGGATCAGTCCCAGGTAGGAGTTGTTCACGACCACGTGGATGTACGGCAGCTTGAACTGCGCGCCGACGGCCAGCTCCTCGATCATGAACTGGAAGTCGTAGTCACCCGAGAGGGCGACGACCGGCTTGCCGGGCTTGCCGCGGACGACGCCGAGTGCTGCCGGTCCGGTCCAGCCCAGCGGGCCTGCCTGTCCGGCGTTGATCCAGCGGCGCGGGCCGAAGACGTGCAGCATCTGTGCCCCCTGGATCTGGCTCAGGCCGATGGTGGAAACGTAGGTGGTTTCCGGACCGAAGGCCGAGTTCATCTCCTGGTAGACACGCTGCGGCTTGACCGGGACGTTGTCGAAGTTGGTCTTGCGGTGGCCCTCGCCCTTGCGGTCCGCGGTGGTCTGCGCCCACTCGGAGTAGTCGGGCAGGGTGCCGGCGTCGCGACGCTCGGTGGCCACCTCGATGAGAACCCGCAGGGCCTCACCGGCGTCGGAGACGACGCCGAGGTCGGGGGAGAACACGCGGCCGATCTGCGTGGGCTCGATGTCCACGTGCACGAACTTGCGTCCGGCGGTGTAGGTGTCCAGGCCACCGGTGTGGCGGTTGGCCCAGCGGTTCCCGACACCGAGGACGAAGTCCGAGTCCAGGTAGTTCACGTTGCCGTAGCGGTGGTGGGTCTGCAGGCCCACCATGCCGGCCATCAGGCGGTGGTCATCGGGGATGGCACCCCAGCCCATCAGCGTGGGCTGGACCGGGACGTTGAGCAGTTCGGCGAGGCGGACCAGGTCGTCGGAGGCATCGGCGTTGATGATGCCGCCGCCGGCGATGATCACCGGGTGCTCCGAGGCGAAGAGCATGTCCAGGATCTTGCCTGCCTGCTTGCGGCTGGCCTTGGGCTTCTCGACGCCGAGGGGCTCGTAGGCATCGATGTCGAATTCGATCTGCGCCATCTGGACGTCGATCGGCAGGTCGATCAGCACCGGGCCGGGACGGCTGGAGCGCATGAGCTGGAAGGCCTTTTGGAAGGTCCCGGGAACCAGTCCCGGCTCCAGGACGGTGGAGGCCATCTTGCACAGCGGCTTGGCGATGGACTCGATGTCCACTGCCTGGAAGTCCTCCTTGTGCAGCTTGGCAACCGGGGCCTGACCCGTGATGCAGAGCATCGGGATGGAGTCGGCCTGGGCGGCATACAGGCCGGTGATCATGTCGGTGCCGGCGGGCCCTGAGGTACCCAGGCAGAGCCCGATGTTCCCGGCGGCAGCGCGGGAGTAGCCGTCGGCCATATGCGAGGCGCCCTCGACGTGGCGGGCCAGGGTGTGGCGGATGCCGCCGTGGGCCTTGATGGCCGAGTACAGCGGGTTGATGGCCGCCCCGGGAAGGCCGAAGGCCTCGGTGGCGTTCTCCTTCTCGAGGATGAGGACGATCGCGTCCACGGTGCGCATCTTGGTCATGGTGTTCTCCTTGGTGGAGGGCCCCGGAGGGGGGCCGGAAATAGTGAAGTTTGGGCGGCCGCCGGTACGAACCGAACATAGGTACCGGCGGCCGGGCTGTGGGGACCGCCCCGTGCGGGGCGGAAGCCGGCCGGTGAGCGACGTGCGGCGGACGCCGCCTAGCTGGCGGAGGAAGCGCGGGGCCCGGTGCCGGACCCCGGGCCACTTACTTGGAGTCGGAGCTACCCGACAGGCGCTCGACACCACGGAACAGACCCGAGTGGTCCAGCGAGCCGTCGCCGCTGGCGACGGTGGAGGCCACGAGCTGGGCCACGAGGGCCCCCTGCGGGAGGACGACGCCGGCTTCGCGGGCTGCGGAGGTGACGATGCCCATGTCCTTGTGGTGCAGGGCCAGGCGGAAGCCCGGGTCGAAGTTGCGGTCCAGGATCTTCTGGCCCTTCTGGTCCAGGACCTTGGAGCCGGCCAGGCCGCCACCGAGGACCGATAGCGCGGCCTGGGTGTCGACGCCGTAGGCCTCCAGGAAGACCACGGCCTCGGAGAGTGCCTGGATGTTGGAGGCCACGATCAGCTGGTTGGCGGCCTTGACCGTCTGGCCGGATCCGGAGGGACCGACATGGACGATCGTCTTGCCGATGGCATCGAGCACGGCCGCGGCATCGTCGAAGTCGGCCTTCTCGCCACCGACCATGATGGACAGCACGCCGTCGACGGCTCCTGCCTCGCCACCGGAGACCGGTCCGTCGAGGGGGCGCAGGCCGGCGGCGCGGGCGTCATCGGCCAGGACCACGGCGACATCGGGGCGGATGGTCGAGTTGTCGATCCACAGTGCGCCCTTCTTGGCGTTGGCGAAGACCCCGTCTTCACCGTGGACAACTGCTTCCACGTCCGGGGAGTCCGGAACCATGGTGATCACGACGTCGGCATCGGCGACAGCTTCGGCGACGCTGGCTGCGGCGGTTCCGCCGGCCGACGCCAGATCCTTGGCCTTTTCGGGGCTGCGGTTGAAGCCGGTCACCTGGAACCCGGCCTTGACCAGGTTCTTGGCCATGGGCAGGCCCATGATCCCCAGGCCGATGAAGGCAACGTTCTTGTTTTCGCTCATGTTGTTCTCCTTGAAGTTTTGGTGGTGCGTACCGGTCGGGGCCTAGGCGCCCTGGCGAATCAACCAGTCGAAGGCGACATCGGAGGAGGCCTTGTATTCCAGGCCGATCGGTCCTGTGTAGCCCTTGGCCCGGCTGCTCTCGATCCACTCGCCCAGCGGCAGGTTCCCGGTTCCGGGAGCCCCGCGTCCCGGGTCGTCGGCGATCTGGATGTGGCCGAAGTCGGCGGCGTGCTTGTTCACGACGTCCGCGACATCATCGCCGTTGACTGCCATGTGGTAGAAGTCGGCCAGCAGCTTGACGTTGTCCACGCCGGCTTCCTGGGTCTTCGCGATGACGCCCAGAGCGTCGGCGGCGGTCTTCAGCGGGTAGGCCTCGGTGCCGGAGACCGGCTCCAGCAGGACGGTGCCGTCGATCTTGGCGACCCCGCGCGCGGCGGCCACGAGGTTGGCCAGGGCCAGCTCGTCCTGCTCGGCGGCCGACTGGCCGTCCTGGCGGTTGCCGTAGAGGGCGTTGAAGCCGCGGCAGCCCGTGGCCTGTCCGATGGCGGCGACGACGTCGATGTTGTCGGCGAATTCCTTCTCGCGGCCGATCCAGGAAACAATCCCGCGGTCTCCGGCGGGCATTTCGCCGGCCAGGAAGTTCAGTCCGGTCAGCTGGACGCCGGCGTCGGCGAGCGAGCTGACGAACTTTTCCACCTCGGCGTCGGCCGGAACGGCCTCGGCGAAGGGCCACCAGAACTCGACGTTGTCGAAACCGGCCTTCTTCGCTGCCGCCGGGCGCTCCAGCAAGGGGAGCTCGGTCAGCAGGATGGAGCAGTTGACGGTGTAAGCCATGTGGATTCCTTTCGGAACGGTCATTTCCAGATTGTGGAAGTTTACTTCTGCCTACTGAAAACATTAGGTGAGTCCCGCATCACCTGTCAAGACTTCGGGGTCACGGCCGGTCGGCGCGCGGACCGGCCGTCCGGGAGCACCGGACGCTGCCCCCGGCACCTTCAGGGGGCGTGGGAGGGCTGGATTCGGCCTCTGATCAGGGCCTCGGCTGAAATGGGTGTGGGCCTCCGCGGTGGTGGGGCCGCGGGCCAGTGGCCCGCAGCCCAACCACGGTCGGTGGCCCACGAAAAAACCGGCCACCGGGACGAAGCCCCGACGGCCGGTTTGTTCATTGGTCGCTACAATGCAATCTGGCGATTGACGTCCTTGTAGAGCAGGTAGCGGAAGTTCGCCGGCCCACCGGCGTAGCAAGCCTGCGGGCAGAAGGCGCGCAGCGACATGTAATCGCCTTCCTGCACCTCGACCCAGTCGGCGTTAAGCCGGTAGACGGCCTTGCCTTCCAGGACGTAGAGGCCGTGCTCCATGGTGTGGGTCTCCGCGAACGGGATCGAGGCGCCGGGCTCGAAGGTCACGATGTTCACGTGCATGTCGAACGCGAGGTCCTCGGGGTCGAGCATGCGGGTGGTGCGCCATTTATTGTCGGTACCCGGCATGGCCTTGGGCTCCAGATCGCGCTCGTTGCCGACGACCGGACGGGCCGTATGCCCCTCGAGCGGCTGGTAGCGCTTGCGGAACCAGTGGAAGCTGGCAGCCTCCGTGCCGTCGTTGTTCACGCTGTAAGCGGTCCCGGCGGGGATGAAGGCAAAAGCACCTTCGCTGAGCTGGTGGGTCGTTCCGTCGATCACCAACCGCAGCGATCCCTGCATGACGAAGAGGAATCCCTCCACCTCGGGCTGCGGCTCGGGGTTCTGCGAGCCGCCGCCGGGGGACACCTCGACGATGGTCTGGGAGAACGTGGTCGCCCCACCGGACACCGGACGGTTCAGGACCCAGGAACGGGTTCCCGTCCACTCCGGAAGAACCGAGGTCACGATATCGCGCAGGACCCCGCGCGGGATGACCGTATAGGCCTCGGTGACCACGGCGCGGTCGGTCAACAGATCCGTCTGGGGCGGATGACCACCCTGGGCCGTGTAGTAGGGGGCCTCCACCGGAGCGGTGCTGGTTTTAGACATGGGTTTCCTTTGCGTTGATCGCGGGACGACCCAGAGCCAGGGCCCCGAGTTGTGCCTGGGTGATTTCGACGCCGTTCTCGACTTCGCTGGCCGTCAACGCACCGCAGGTCAGACCGCGGTAGATGAACATGGCCAGGGCCCGCGCGGTGGCCGGCTCGTCCATGATCGAGGATTCGACCTGGTGCACGTAGTTGCGCAACCGGTTGGCCGCTGCGTCGAAACCGTCGCGGTAGAAGGCGTAGGTCGCGAGGTAGCGGGTGGCCAGTTGGGCCGGGTGGAGGTCCCACCCCTGGTAGATCCCCCGCTCCAGATGCCGGCGCACCAGCCGGGCGTGCAAGGCAAACGCCTTGCTGACATGGTCCGGCTCGCCGATGGGCAGGATGTTCGTGGACCCATCGGAGAGATGGACCCCCGTTCCGGCGACCGCGACCTGGAGCACGTTCTTGGCGTGATCCGCAGCGGGGTGCTCCATCGACTGGTACTCCGCGGCGATCCCCAGCGACGCCGAGTAGTCGTAGGTTCCGTAGTGCAGCGACGAAACCCTTCCCCGTCCTGCGTGGATCAGCTGGGCCGACGGCACCGTGCCTTCGGCCGAGAGGATCAGCTGCGGGGTTTCCATCTGGACCTCGAAGCGCAGCCGCCGTGCCGGCAGCCCGTGGGCGGCCTCCAGCTTCTCGCATACGAAGACCATCGCCTCGACCTGGGCCACCGTGGTCACCTTGGGCAGCGTCAGGACCAGCCCGTCGGGCAGTCCCCCGGTGTCCATCAGCGAGCCAATGAACAGGTCGAGGGTGCGAAGGGCACGCTGCCGGGTGGGCAGCTCGAAGCATTTGAAGCGGATCCCGATGAACGGCGGGGCGATGCCCGCGGCAACGGCCCGGTTCACTTCCTGGGCGGCCCGGATGGCGTGGGCGTCCTCTTCCTCGTCGGGCCGGTCCCCCAACCCGTCTTCGAAGTCGATGCGCAGGTCTTCAATCGGCTCGTTGTCCAGCTTCTGGGCCACGAGCTCGGCCAGCAGATCGGCGCGCGACCCGGCGGTGACGTCGGCGCCACCTTCGGCGTCGAGGCCCACGGAGCGGGCCAGCACGGCCAACCCACCGAACTCGCGGGCGGCCGCCAGGGCCTGCCGGCCCCACTGGGCCGGCGTGTCGGCCGTGAACTTATCGGCGGGGACGTAGGCGGTATGCACCGGCTGACGGACTCCGCTATCCCCCGGGTAGGAACGCTCCAGGAGCTTGTCGGTGGCCGCGAGCCGGGTTTCGACCGTCTTGAGGATGGTCTCGTCCAGGACCGGGCTTACGCTCATCGGTTCACCAACTCGGTGGACAGGAGGCGGTAGGCCGGCAGCGTGAGGAAGTCTTCAAAGTCCTCATCGCGCCCGGAAACCAGACGACCGATGAGCTCGCCCGCCGGAACGTAGTACTTCTCGAAGGTTTCCTTGTCGTCGACTTCGGTGCGCAGCCGCTCGATCTCCTCGGCCAGGGCGGCCTTGACGAGTTCGGCGGTGATGGTGTTTCCGGTGTCGTCGGCCACGACGCCGTTGCGGATCTGCTGCCACACCTGCGAGCGGGAGATCTCCGCCGTGGCGGCGTCCTCCATCAGGTTGTGGATCGCCACCGCACCATTGCCCGAAAGCCAGACGGCGGTGTAGGCGACCGCGACATACAGGTTCGCGTGGACCCCCTGCTCGGTGACCTGGCCCGGAGCAGAAGCGACATCCAGGAGGTCCTCGGCGCCGACGGAGACCTCGGGACGCTGCTTGTCCAGCTGGTTCGGGCGATCGCCCAACACGGATCCGAAGACCTCGGAGCAGATCGACACCAGATCCGGGTGCGCCACCCATGAACCGTCGAAGCCGTCACCGGCTTCACGGGTCTTGTCGGCCCTGACCTTCTTGAAGGCGGCCTCGGTGGTTTCCGGTTCGCGGCGGTTCGGGATGAAGGCGGCCATGCCGCCCATGGCGAAGGCACCACGCTTATGGCAAGTCTGCACCAACAGGTCGGTGTAGGCACGCATCATCGGGGCCGTCATCGCCACATCGGCGCGGTCCGGCATGATGAACTTATCGCCGGAGGAGCGGAAGTACTTGATGATGCTGAACAGGTAGTCCCAGCGTCCGGCGTTCAGGCCCGACGCGTGGTCGCGCAGTTCGTAGAGGATCTCGTCCATCTCGAAGGCGGAGGGGATCGTCTCGATCAGCACGGTGGCCCGGACGGTCCCGTGCTCGATGCCCAGTTCTGCCTCGGCGAAGGTGAAGACGTCGTTCCACAGCCGTGCCTCGAGGTGGGATTCCATCTTGGGCAGGTAGTAGAAGGGCCCGTCGCCCTTGGCGGCCAGCTCCTTCGCGTTGTGGAAGAAGTGCAGGCCGAAATCAACCAGCGCACCGACGGTGGGGGCGCCATCGACGAGCACGTTGGCTTCGGGAAGGTGCCAGCCGCGCGGGCGCACCACCACGGTGGCCAGCTCGGCATCGGTCCGCAGGTTGTATTCCTTGCCTTCGGGCGAACGGAACGACAAGGTTCCACGAGCCGCCTCGCCCAGGTTGACCAGTGCGTCGACGACGTTGTGCCAGGTGGGGGTCGACGCGTCTTCGAGGTCGGCCAGCCAGACCTTGGCGCCGGAGTTCAGCGCATTGATGGCCATCTTGGCCGGTGAGGCCGGTCCGGTGATCTCCACACGGCGGTCGCGCAGCTTCTCGGGGGCTTCGGCGACCTTCCAGTCTCCGGCGCGCACCTCTGCGGTCTCGGGAAGGAAATCGATGGTCCCCTTCTCGGAGGCGGCCTGCTGGGCCGTCTGACGTGCGGTCAACAGCTCGTCGCGGGTCGCCGCGAAACGACGCTGCAGCTTCTCCACGAAGGCCAGGGCCTCGTCGCTCAGGACGTCCTGGGCTCCGTCTACGTCGGGAACGTGCGTTAGTGAAATGCTCATGATGATCCTCCTACTTGCTGCCGCGTGCTGCGGCGACTACGGCGTCGGCCACGTCTCCGGCGACGTGCGGGTCGAACACGCTGGGAATGATGAATCCGGAGTTCAGCTCGTTGTCGTCCACCCGCGCGGCGATCGCGTCGGCTGCGGCAACCAGCATTTCCGGGATGATATCAACCGCGTGGGCGTCGAGCAGGCCACGGAAGAAGCCCGGGAACGCCAGCACGTTGTTGATTTGGTTCGGGTAGTCACTGCGGCCGGTGGCCACCACTGCTGCGTGGCGGCCAGCAACGACCGGGTCGACCTCGGGGTCGGGGTTGGCCATGGCAAAGACGATCGCGCCGTCGTTCATGGACTCGATGTGCTTCTCCTCGAGGATATTGGGGGCGGAGACACCGATGAAGACATCGGTGCCGACCATGGCCTCGTGGAGGGTGCCGCTGAAGTTCTCCGGGTTGGTGTTCTCCGCCAACCAGGCGCGGTGGGAATCGCTGTGTTCGGTGTTGCGGTCGATGGCACCATTGCGGCCACAGGCAATGACGTTCTTCGCCCCACGGGCCAGCAGCAGCTGGACGATGGCGTTGCCCGCAGCGCCGACACCCGAGACGACGATGCGCACGTCCTCGATCTTCTTGTCCACCACACGCAGCGCATTCTGCAGGGCCGCCAGGGTGACGATGGCCGTCCCGTGCTGGTCATCGTGGAAGACCGGGATGTCCAGTTCCTCCCGCAGGCGGGCCTCGATCTCGAAACAGCGCGGTGCGGCGATGTCCTCGAGGTTCACGCCCCCGTAGACCGGGGCAAGGGCCTTGACGATGCTGACGATTTCATCCGTGTCCTGGGTATCCAGGCAAACCGGCCAGGCATCGACGTCGGCGAACTGCTTGAAGAGGGCCGCCTTGCCCTCCATGACCGGCAGGGACGCCTCGGGGCCGATGTTGCCCAGCCCCAACACCGCGGAGCCGTCGGTGACCACGGCGATGGTGTTGCGCTTGATCGTCAGGTTGCGTGCCTTGGAGCGGTCGTCGGCGATGGCCTGGCAGACGCGGGCGACGCCGGGGGTGTAGGCACGGGAGAGGTCATCGCGGTTGCGCAGGGCCACCTTGGGAACCACTTCGAGCTTGCCGCCCAGGTGCATCAGGAACGTGCGGTCGCTGACGTTGCGGACCGTGACGTTCTCGAGGTCGTCCAGTGCCTCGCGGATGCGTTCGCCGTGCTCGGCGTCCGTGGTGTTGCAGCTGACGTCGATCACCATGATGCTGTGGGTTGATTCAGTGACATCCAGCGCCGTGATCGCACCGCCTGCAGCACTGACGGCTGCGGCAAGATCGCTCGTGGCCGTGAAGCTGGCCGGTGCCTCGACCCTCAGGGTCATTGAATATCCGGGGCTGGGATTCGCCATGAATTCCTCCTACTAGAACTGATGGTCGGTCTGCTTTTGCAGTACCTGCCATAAAAAACATTTCCGTATAGTGGATAATATTATTTGTACTACGGAAAATCAAGGTCAGCGTACAGATTCGTTCCTCGAACGCTGGATGAACTTTCTCGGCTAACGGAAAAAGTTTTCCCACTTCAAGTACTCTGGATCAAAACGCCGCTCCATATCCGGCCAGACCGTGCGGCATCCCCGGCCGGCGACCACGTTTCAAGGAGAAACCATGCCCACCAAACCAGCCACCGGTGTCCAATCAGTGGAGCGCGCCTTCGATTTGCTAGAACTCATCGCCCGGGCCGGCGGGGAATGCACCCTGAGTGAGTTGGCGGCCGAAACCCCGATGCCGCTGCCGACGATCCACCGGCTGCTGCGCACGCTGGTGGGCATCGGGCATGTCCGCCAGCTGCCCAACCGCCGCTACGCGCTGGGCCCGCGCCTGATCAGGTTGGGCGAGGTCGCCAACCGCCAACTGGGCTCGGTCGCGGCGCCGCTGTTGAAGACGCTCGTCAACGAGCTGGGCGAATCGGCGAACCTCTCGGTGCTCGACGGCGACATGATCACCTACATCAATCAGGTCCCCTCCCCGCACAGCGTGCGGATGTTCACCGAGGTGGGCCGCCGGGCCAACCTCCACGACACCGGGGCCGGCAAGGCGATCCTCTCGGTCATGGATACCGAGCGCGTCGACCGCCTGGTCGGCCAGGCCGGCATGCCGACCCCCACGCCCCACAGCATCGGGACGTTAAAGGAACTCCACGCCGAGCTCGACCGCATCCGCAAGGCGGGCTATTCGATCGACGAGGAGGAGCAGGAGTTGGGAGTGCGTTGCTTCGCCATGGCCGTTCCGGGCGCCCCGACCCCGATGGCCGTTTCCATTTCCGGCCCGACCACCCGTGTCGATCGTGATTTCGGTGATCGCGCCGTTCCTGCCCTGCAGCGGGTGGCCGATGCCATCGCCACTGCCTTGCGCGGCTCCAACGGCTCCTAGGCCCACGGCACCGGCTGCGGGCCCGGCTGCGGGCCCGGCTGCGGGCCCGGCTGCGGGCCCGGCTGCGGGCCCGGCTGCGGGCCCGGCTGCGGGCCCGGGCTTCCCGCCTCGAGGCCCGGGGCCCGCAGCCGGTCAGCCAGGGCCCGCGCACTGCGACTGCGCCACCACGGCAGGATGATCCGGGGTTACAGAGCCGCATCGGACAAAGAACAGCCCGCCTTCACCAGGTTTCCCTGGTGAAGGCGGGCTGTTCTCATTCGTGGGGCGGCGGGGCCGGACCCTAGGCCCTATGGGCCCCGTGTTCCGAGGAACCCGTCTCGCCCTCGTCCTGCTCGTGGAGGGCGTCGGCACGTAGTTCCTGGCCAGCAGCCTCGGGCTGCGCGGCAGTGGCTTCCGTGGCACCGTTCTCACGCACGGCCTTGACGTTCTCGGCTTGGCGCTTGACCTCCTCCGGCTCCATGCCCTCGGGCAGGGCCGCAGGGATGCCTTCGGCCTCACAGGCCTTCACATGCTCGGCCATGACCACGGTGTACTCATCGACGCTGACCACCGGGATCTCGTCGCCGTCCACCGAGATCAGCTTGCCGGATTCGTAGTGGTCCCCGTCCTGCAGGCTGTGCACCTGGTCCTCACGGACCATACGCGGCGGGGACGCAGCGAACACCGAGGCGTTCTTGGAAGGATTACCCAGCTTGAGCTCGTTGAACAGGATGTTCAACAGCACGGCCATCAGGGCTGCGGAGCTGATGCCGGAATCCAGGATCGTGGCCAGCCAGGTGGGGAAGGCATCGTAGAAGTCGCCCTTGACCACGGGGATCAAGCCGAAGGCCAGCGACGCGGAGACGATGATCATGTTCATCCCCTTGTCGTAGTTGACCTTCGACAAGGTACGGATGCCGCTGGCTGCCACCGTGCCGAAGAGCACGATGCCGGCGCCGCCGAGTACGGGAAGCGGGATGGCTGCCACCACGCGCCCCAGGATGGGCAGCAGGCCCAGGACCACCAGGATGCCGCCGCCGGCAGTGACCACGAAGCGGCTCTTGATGCCGGTGATGGCGACCAGCCCGACGTTCTGGGCGAAGGCACTCTGCGTGAACGTGTTGAAGAACGGTGCGACGAAGCTGGAGATCATATCGGCGCGCAGGCCGTCTCCGATGCGCTTGGAGTCGACACGCGTCTTGGCGATTTCGCCGACGGCCAGGATGTCTGCCGTGGTTTCGGTCAGGATCACCAGCACCACGATCGTCATGGAGATGATGCCACCGATTTCGAAGACCGGCATGCCGAAGGCCAACGGCTTGGGGATCTCGAAGATGGGGCCGTCTCCGACCGTGGCGAAGTCGGCAATGCCGACCGCCCAGGCCACCAGGGTCCCGATGACGATGGCCAACAGGATCGACAGGCGTGAGATCGCGGCATTGCCGACCTTGCTCAACAGGAGCACGATGAGCAGCGTCAACGCGGCCAAGCCGATATTGGCCAGGGAGCCGTAGTCGTCCGTCGTATCGTCGCCACCCATGGACCAGTTCGCCGCCACCGGGGTGAGCGAAAGGCCGATCATGGTGATGACCACACCGGTGACCACCGGCGGGAAGAATCTGATGATGCGGGCAAAGAACGGTGCCACAAGGAAACCGATGGCCGCGGCGA
The DNA here is from genome assembly GCF_052377615.1 of Arthrobacter sp. AOP36-A1-22. Taxonomy (NCBI): domain Bacteria; kingdom Bacillati; phylum Actinomycetota; class Actinomycetes; order Micrococcales; family Micrococcaceae; genus Arthrobacter; species Arthrobacter sp. AOP36-A1-22. Next base: position 12,500 of record NZ_JBQSWX010000002.1, on the reverse strand, counting down.
CCATGACGGCCCCGAAGACCGCTTGGATGCCACCATCACCCTTGACGATGGTGACCAGCGTCGCGACGGACGCGAAGGACGTGCCCTAGACCAGCGGCAACTGGGCGCCGAAGAAGGGGACGCCGACCGTTTGCAGGATCGTGGCCAGACCGCCGATGAACAAGCAGGATGCGACCAGCAGGGCCAGATCGGTGCTGTCCATGCCCGCGGCCGCGCCGATGATCAGTGGCGGAGCAATGATGCCGCCATACATGGTGAGCACATGCTGCAAGCCATAGGCGAGGGTGCGCCCCAGTGGTAGCTTCTCGTCTTCCGGACGGGCTACTGCTGTGGCGTTTCGATGTTGCTTGGCTTTCACGGCTGACCTCCTTGTGCACTTCCGTGAGGGCCGGGCGCCCGCAATGCTGCGGGCGCCCGGCGTGTACTACCGCTTAGCAGAAGCCTGCGGCATTTTCCCAGATCGGGTGCGTGGGCGAAACGCCTTCACGCTGGATGGTTGCTTCAATGAGGCCGTACGGGCGATCCGCCGCGAAGAAGACCTCGTTGGGGTTGTCCTGGCCGAACGGCGACAGGTCCACCAGGAAGTGGTGGCTGTTCGGCAGCGAGAAACGGATTTCCTCGATCTCGGGATGCGTCTCGAGAACCAGGCGGCCCATTTCGTACATCGTCTGCTGCAGGGCCATCGAGTGGGTCTCGGCGAAGGCCTTGAGCAGCAATTCACGCACGGAGGCGTAGATGCCGTTGAAATCGGTGTCCTCCGAGGTCGAAGCCTCGGTGTTGTAGCGCCACCGGGTGTTGACATCCGTGGCGAGAACGCGCTCGGAGGTCTCCTTCAAGGTCGTGTACTTGTCGACCGGGAAGCCGCGGAACTCGCTGCCCGTGGACTTGAGCACGGTCAGTCCGGAGATGCCGGCCAGGATGCTCTTCTGTCCGTCGGCGATCTCCAGGATCGCCGTGCGGACCTCGCTCATGTTGCGCGAGAAGGAGTGGTCGTGGTCCTGGATGCGGTCCCAGAAGTACTGTTCCGCGGCCCAGCGCCCACCGGTCACCCAATCGAACTCGGAGACGAAGTGGTCACCGAGACGCTTGATGAACTTCTCCGGGGACCCGACTCCGTCACGGGCGAAGCCATAGACGGTGTTCTTCTGCGTGTCGGTGGGGACGACGTGGCCGTTGTCTCCCTCGGTGTGCGCGGCTTCGAAGTCGCCGTGCAACTGCGAGGAGACGTTGAGGTCCTCGATCTCGTGGCGGGCGGTGTCGCGGGTGATCTTGACCAGGCGGACCTCGGCCTTGCCGTATTGATTCTTTGCCAGGACGATCTTGGTGCTGGGCTTAGAAGCGGTGGTAGACATGTCTAGCTCCCTCGGTATGTCGAATATGCAAACGGGCTGATAAGAAGAGGTACGTGGTAGTGCTGGCCTTCGTCGGCGATGACGAATCCCAGCGCGACCTCGGGGAAGAAGGTTTCCGTTCCCGTCTTCCCGAAGTAGGCCCCGGTATCAAAAGTGATTCGGTATTGCCCTACTTCAACCGCGACCGGCCCGAGGTTGTTGATCCGACCATCCTGGTCGGTGCTTCCTGAGCCGATTTCTTGCCAGCCGGACGCCTGCTTGGCTTCCAGCGTGGCCTTGACACCGGAGGCGGGCCTCCCGGTCCCGGTGTCGAGAATGTGGGTAGTGATGTGACTGCGTTCGGACGCTGCTGCGCTCATCGAATTGCTCCTTGGGATGGGTCGCTGGGTGCGGGGGCGGGCCAAAGACGGGGGCCCGGCGCCGATGCTTAGGTGGTGGCGAAGAGTCCGCGGAGACGCAACAGTGCGATCTCGCGCAATTGCACGGCGACCTCGGCACTCTCGGCCTCCTCGGAGTTCGCCTGGCGGCGTTCCAACTCGGCCAGGATCTCTTCCGCGCTGCGACCTGCAGCACGGATGAGGAACACCCGGCCGAACTTCTGCTCGTACTCCTTGTTTCCCTCCAGGATCCTGCGTGCCGTTTCCGACTCCGCATCCACCGCTGATTGTTCGTCCCGGCTGAGCGTGGCTTCGGCCGACTGGCCCTTGGCCTTCTCCCCGATGCGGGGGTGATGCGCCAAGGCGGCATCTACTTCACCGGCACTGAAGGGGGTGGCCTCCGCTTCGGCGCGGGCGAGGAGGTCCTCGACCCCGGCATACGGCCGGTTGTCGACGACGCCCTGGATCCAGCGGTCGATGTCTGCGCAGGGGCGCAACGTGGCAACGGCCTGCTCGGCAGTGGCATTGTTGAATTCCTGGAGATCCATTGGTGTCAGCTCTTTCACAGTCAGACTGCTTCCACCTTGGCGCTGAACACCCTTACCGTCGAGGGTTGGCCCTCAAGTTGACTCGATGTTTCTGTATGGTGGAATTTTTATTTCGTTATCTACTGTAACCCCGCTCACATATCGATTGTCAAGACGCAGGGCGGATCATTCTTCACCCCTTCCGCCCGCCGGCGGCTTGACCTGGGCGCAGAACTTGCCGCGCCATTCGAAAAAATCCCAGCACCCCTTGCCAGACCATCAAATCGAGTCCATACTTATTCCATATCCCAAAATAGTTTTTCCGACTACCGGAAAACGAGCATATCGAGGAGGACCGCATGACCACAGATCAGGATCGCCGGGACGACACCGGGCACCAGCCGCGGGTCAGCCACTCGACGCCACGCCCCTGCACCGAGCCCTTCTACGCCGTCGGAGGCCTCGACCCCGACTTCGCCCCGCCGCTGCACACCCCCAGCAAGCCGGGCCTCTTCTCCCGGCTGGGCGCCAGCTGGCGCCGCGCCACCACCACCCGCTAGGCGTTCACGGGCAGGACCGGGCAGAGGACCGGCCCCCAACGGAACCGGAGCGGCACAGACGATTATTCGGACAGCGAAGCGCTGGCCGGGGAGCACTCGACCCCGACCAGCGCTTTATTGCGTCCAGGGCACGGGCCCCGGCAGCATGCGGCGGGGCCCAGCGGGCAGCGGCGATGAGCCTTCGCACCCTCCTCCGTCGGCGGCCCCCTTCACGAGGGACACGGACCCGCCACCAGGACACTCGCCCGACGCCAGCCGCCCGTCTCGCCGCGCCGCCGCCCACGCCCCACACATGACACCGCCGCCCGCCCCCAAGGGGACGGGCGGCGGTGCTGACGGTCTCTATTCGGCGTTCTGGTCGAAGCCGTAGCGCTCGTGGGCCTGGCGGGCGACCGAGGCATCGATCTCCCCGCGGCGCGCCAGCATCTGCAGCGTGCGCACCACGACCGATTGTGCGTCGATCCCGAAGAAGCGCCGAGCCGCGGGACGGGTGTCCGAGAAGCCGAAGCCATCGGCCCCCAGCGTCGCGAAGTCGTTCGGGACGAACTGTCGGATCTGGTCCGGAACCTGACTGGCATAGTCGCTCACGGCGACCACCGGCCCCTGGGCCTCGGCGAGCTTCTCGGTGACGTAGGCCTGCCGCGCCTCGTTTTCGGGGTGGAGGAAGGAATCACGTTCGGCGGCGACGCCGTCGCGACGCAGTTCGTTCCAGCTGGTCACCGACCAGACATCGGCGGAGACGCCCCACTCCTCGGCGAGGAGCTGCTGGGCCTCCAGGGCCCACGGCACCGAGACGCCCGAAGCCAGCACCTGGGCCTTCGGGCCCGCGGTTTGGGAGGGCGATAGGAGGTAGATGCCCCGCAGGACCCCCTCGACGTCCAAGCCCTCGGGCTCGGCAGGCTGCGCAATCGCCTCGTTGTAGACAGTGAGGTAATACATGACGTTGGGGTCTTCGTGCTCGCCCCCGTACATGCGCTCCAGGCCGTCCCTGATGATGTGCCCGATCTCGTAGCCGTAGGCCGGATCGTAGGTGACCACTGCCGGGTTGGTGGAAGCCAGGATCGGGGAGTGCCCGTCGGCGTGCTGTAGGCCCTCGCCGGTCAGCGTGGTCCGCCCGGCGGTGGCTCCGATGATGAACCCGCGGGCCATCTGGTCACCGGCAGCCCAGAAGGCGTCGCCGGTGCGCTGGAAACCAAACATCGAGTAGAACACGTAGACGGGGATCAACGGTTCGCCATGCGTGGCGTAGGAGGTCCCTGCCGCGGTGAAGGCAGCCACCGCGCCGGCCTCGTTGATGCCCGGATGGATCAACTGGCCTTGCGGGGATTCCTTATAGGCCAGCACCAGATCCCGGTCCACGGACAGGTATTCCTGCCCGCCGGGGTTGTAGATCTTCGCGGTCGGGAAGAAGGCATCCATGCCGAAGGTCCGGGACTCGTCGGGGACGATCGGGACCACCCGGTTGCCGAACTTCTTATCGCGCATGAGGTCCTTGAGCAGACGCACGAAGGCCATCGTGCTGGCCGCCTGCTGCTTGCCGGAACCGCGTTTGGCGACTTCGTAGGCCTTGTCCTCGGGGAGATGGACTTCTGCATGCTTGGTCCGGCGTTCGGGAACCGCCCCACCCAGGGCCGCCCGGCGATCCATCATGTACTTGATCTCCGGGGCGTCCATGCCCGGGTGGTAGTACGGCGGGGTGTACGGATCGGCTTCGAGCTGCTCATCGGTGATCGGGATCCGCAGCAGGTCGCGGAAGGCCTTCAGGTTGTCGGCCGTGAGCTTCTTCATCTGGTGGGTCGCATTGCGCCCCTCGAAGCTCGTGCCCAGGCCGTAGCCCTTGACCGTCTTGGTCAGGATGACCGTGGGCTTGCCCTTGAACTCGGTGGCGGCCTTATAGGCGGCATAGACCTTGTGGTAATCGTGACCGCCACGCTTGAGGTTCCAGATCTGGTCGTCGCTCAGATCCGCGACCATCTCCTTGGTCGCCGGGGTCTTGCCGAAGAAGTGCTCGCGCACGAATCCGCCGGATTCGGCCTTATAGGTTTGGTAGTCCCCATCGGGGGTGGTGTTCATGATGTCCACCAGGGATCCGTCGACGTCCTTCTCCAGGAGGTCGTCCCATTCGCGGCCCCAGACCACCTTGATGACGTTCCAGCCGGCACCGCGGAAGAAGGCCTCCAGCTCCTGCATGATCTTACCGTTGCCCCGCACGGGGCCATCGAGGCGCTGCAGATTGCAGTTGATCACGAACGTGAGGTTGTCCAGCTTCTCGTTGGCCGCCAGCTGCAGGAAGCCACGCGATTCCGGCTCGTCCATTTCGCCGTCGCCCAGGAACGCCCAGACGTGCTGGTCGGAGGTGTCCTTGATGCCACGGTTCTGCAGGTAGCGGTTCGACTGGGCCTGGTAGATCGCGTTCGCCGGGCCGATGCCCATGGAGACGGTGGGGAATTCCCAGAAGTCCGGCATCGAACGGGGGTGCGGGTAGGAGGGCAGGGCATGGCCCTTCTTGGACTTCTCCTGCCGGAAACCGTTGAGGTCCTCTTCGCTCAGCCGGCCTTCCATGAAGGCGCGGGCGTACATGCCGGGGGAGGCGTGGCCCTGGAAGAAGACCTGGTCGCCGCCGCCGGGGTGGTCCTTGCCACGCCAGAAGTGGTTGAACCCGACCTCGTACATCGTCGCGGCACCGGCATAGGTGGAGATGTGCCCGCCGACCCCGATGTCGGGGTGCTGGCCGCGGTGGACCATGATGGCGGCATTCCAGCGCATCCAGGCGCGGTAACGACGCTCGATCTCTTCATCGCCGGGGAACTCCGGCTCACGGTCCACCGCAATGGTGTTGACGTAATCGGTGGTCTGCGGCCGCGGAACCTCCACGCTGCGGTTGGAGGCCCGTTCCCAGAGGCTGCCCATGATGTCCGAGGCGTGCCTCGTCCCCCTGGCCTCCACCAGACCGTCGAAGGACTCCAGCCATTCGGCGGTCTCCTCCGGATCGGATCCGGCGGCGGTGGGCGAATCGTCGATGATACTCATGCATGCCTCTCTGACGTGTCCGGAACGGGTGACATTCCGCGGTCAACACCATCTAAAATAAATCTCGCCTTGTGGAAGTTTCTTCTCACAGAGCAATATCAAGTGAACGCGGTCACGGCCACGCTGTCAATCCATCAACGAAATATTGATTCTCCATCCCGGTGGAACAACTATTGCCCACGCCCTCTTCCGGTGATGCACTTCTCCCATGACCACCACCATGATTGCCATCGGAACGAAGAAGGGCCTCTGGATCGCCACAAGCGGGAACGGGCGCGACTTCACCCTGGGCGAGCCACATTTCCTGAACCAGGAAGTAGCCTCCGTCGCCATCGACAGCCGCGGCCCGCAACCGCGGATCCTCGCCGGACTCAACGACTGGCACTGGGGCCCGACCGTGGTCCATTCGGATGATTTCGGGGCCACCTGGTCCGAACCCGAAGACGGAGCCATCGCCTTTCCCGCAGATACCGGCGCCGCACTGGAGCGGGTCTGGCATCTACGTCCCGATACCCCGGAGCGGCCCGGCGTCATCTGGGCCGGCTGTGAACCGACCTCCGTCTGGAAATCCACCGATGGCGGCGAGAGCTTCGAATTGAATCGTGGCCTCTGGGACCATCCACACCGCCCCGAATGGGGAGCGGGATTCGGCGGTGCCGCCGTCCATACGATCGTCCCCCACTCCACCGACGCGGGGACCGTCCACGTGGCGATGAGCACCGGCGGGGTCTACCGCACCCACGACGGGGGCAGCACCTGGCAGGCCAGGAACCGGGGGATCTCCGCAGGGTTCCTGCCCGCCGAGGAACCGGAGTTCGGCCAGTGCGTCCACCGGATCACCGCCGATTCGACCAATCCCGACCGGCTCTACGCGCAAAACCATGGCGGCGTCTACCGCAGCGACGACGGCGGCGACCACTGGGCCGATATCGCCTCCGGCCTGCCCTCCGACTTCGGCTTCACGTTCCTGACCCACCCGCACCGTGCCGATACGGCCTGGACGCTGCCGCTGGAGGCGGACATCCAACGCATCCCACCCGGAGGCAGACTCAGCCTGTACCGCACCACCGATGCCGGTTCCACCTGGACCGAACAGCACCGCGGACTACCGGACCACGAATACAACGTCGTGCTGCGCGACGCCGCCGACGTCGACGTTCCTGACCCCGAGGGCCCCGCTTGCCTCTATCTGGGGACCCGCGGAGGCGAGGTCCACACCAGCAGTGACGAAGGTGGGAGCTTCCACCAGGTGGCCTCCCGTCTGCCCGACATCCTCAGCCTGCGCGCCGGCTCGGTGCGGTGACGGCCATGGCCCACGCCAACCTCGAGATCCCCGCGACGTTGGCCCCCCTCTGGGGCCGGCAACGCCGGGCCGTGATCGAGTACGACGCCGGAACCCGGCTGGAGGGGTTCCTGGACCTCGCAGGGCAGGGACACCCCCGATTCGCCCGGCGCTTGCGCGACGAGACCGGAGCGATCCGCCGCTACGTCAACGTGTTCATCGACGGGGAGAATGTCAGGGTCCTGGAAGGTCTGGACACGGTGGTCCCCGACGGGGCGAACGTATTGATCATCCAGTCCGTCGCCGGAGGCTGAATCCAGCGGCCAAGGATAAGCTGACAGCACCCGCCAGCAGCCCGAAGGGATCCAGACCATGCCAGCCGCACCCCTGACCTCGCCACGGCCCCCCACCCCCGGCACCACACCGGCGGGCCTCCGACGCAGATTCGCGGCGACGATCTCCGATCTCCCACCCTCGTGCTTCGCCTTCGTGATGGCCACCGGCATCGTCTCGGCGGCCCTGCTGAAGTCCGGCCGACCGGTGCCGGCGGAGATCCTGTTCTGGGTGGCGATCACGGCGCTGGTGATCCTGATCGCCGCAACACTCTGGCGCGCCATCGCCCACCCCGGGAAGTTTGCCGCGGACATCATCTCCCCGGCCAAGACCTTCGGGTTCTTCAGCTTCGTCGCCGGGCTGGACGTCCTGGGGCTGCACTACGTGATGACCGACCGGGCGGACATCGCCCTGGTCCTGGGCTGCCTGGCAGCCCTGGCCTGGCTGGTGCTGACGTACCTCATTCCCGGCGTACTGCTGCTGCGCCCGCAAGGCACCCCCGTCCTCAACGCGGCCAACGGCAGCTGGTTCCTCTGGGTCGTCGCGACCCAATCGCTGGCGTCGGCCGCCGCGGGCGTCGCCAGCGCCCATTCCAGCAACGGACTGGCAACCCTGGCGGCGGCGCTGTGGGGGGTCGGGGTGATGCTGTACATGCTGATCGGCACCCTGATCACCCTGCGGCTGATCACCCGGGCCAACCGGCCCGCCGATCTGAGCCCCACCTATTGGATCTTCATGGGGGCGACAGCCATCTCGGTATTGGCCGGTAGTGCCCTGTTGAAGCTGCCGGACAGCTTCGAGGCCATCGCCGCGACGCGCGGCTTCATCAGCGGAACCAGCTTCATCCTCTGGTCCCTGGGCCTGTGGTGGGTCCCGCTGCTCATCCTCTTCGGGATCTGGCGCCACGTCGTGCACCACCACAACATGCGCTACGAAACCGCCCTGTGGTCCATCGTCTTCCCCCTGGGGATGCTGGCCACATCGTCCATGATGTTCGGTCAGGGTCAGGGGATCGGGATCATCGACCGGATCGGCCACGTGACCGTCTGGGTCGCGGTACCGGCCTGGAGCATCGCCGTGATCCTCATGGTGGTCGCGGCGGCCCGGTGGCTGCGCACGCCGCCCGGGGAACCCACGCCGCCGGTCCAAGAACCCGGCATACCGTGAGTAACTTCGAGAAGGACCCCCCGGAAATCCTCTGCGCGGACCGTCCCACCACCGGGTCCGGAACCACCACACCCGAACTTCTGGTTCCCCGCGACGTCCCCCTGGGAGGGCCCCGAGGCATGAACGTGCGACGGACGCTCCCCCAACGCCGCCGCAGTCTCATCGGCTCCTGGTGCTTCCTTGACCACTACGGTCCCCGGGATCTGACGGACAGCCAGGGAATGAACGTTCCCCGCCACCCGCATACCGGCCTGCAAACCGTCAGTTGGCTATTCTCCGGGGAAATCGAACACCGCGATTCCACCGGAACACTGGCCGTTGTCCGCCCCGGGGAACTGAATCTCATGACGGCCGGCAGCGGCATCAGCCATTCGGAGTTCTCCACGCCCGAGACCACCATCTTGCATGGAGCCCAACTTTGGATTGCCCTACCGAATACTTCCCGCGACACCGCACCCGCGTTCGAGCACTACCGCCCCGACCCCATTTCGGGTCAGGGCTGGGTCGCCAGGGTTTTTCTCGGATCATTGCTCGGTGACAGCGCCCCCAGCGCCGTGCACCGCCCATTGGTGGGCGCCGAGCTCCGGCTCGAGGAAGGCGCCACGCTCGTCGTAGATACGGAACCGGGTTTCGAATACGGGCTCCTGCTCGACGCCGGGAGCCTCCTGGTAGATGAAACCGAGGTCCCGATGGGCCATCTGGCCTACCTCCCGCAGGGTTCGACATCGATGTCGTTGCGGGGGCTCGACGGCGGGGCCCGCCTGCTCCTCATCGGCGGGGAACCGTTGGGTGAACAAATCGTGATGTGGTGGAACTTCGTGGGGCGTTCACACCAAGAACTCGTCGACTTCCGGACCGCGTGGCAGCAGCAAATCGACCCTGAAGCCTCTCAGTGGTCGTCAGATGGCCACGATTTCGGACCCTTCCCAGCCGGGCAGCCAGCGGCTCTGCCGGCACCGGAAATGCCCAACGCCCGGCTGAAACCGCGGAGCTAGGGGGAGCGGCAACCCGCCCTTGCGGGTTAGAACCCCCCGCCGCCTTCGGTGGCCATGTTGTTGAAGCGCTGGTAATGGCCCTGGAAGGCTACGACGATGTTCTTGGTCGGACCGTTGCGGTTCTTGGCCACGATGATGTCCGCTTCGCCGGCGCGTGCGGATTCCTTGTCGTAGATATCCTCGCGGTGCAACAGGATCACCAGGTCGGCGTCCTGCTCGATCGAGCCCGACTCACGCAGATCCGAGACCATCGGCTTCTTATCGGTGCGCTGCTCGGAACCACGGTTGAGCTGCGAGAGGGCGACGACGGGAACATCGAGTTCCTTGGCCAACAGCTTCAGTGCCCGAGAGAACTCCGAGACTTCCTGCTGGCGCGATTCCACGCGTTTGCCCGAACTCATCAGCTGGAGGTAGTCCAGCACCACGAGCTTCAGGTCGTGCCGCTGCTTCAGGCGCCGGCACTTGGCCCGGATCTCCATCAGTGACATGTTCGGGGAGTCGTCGATGAACAACGGCGCCTCGTTCAACCGCCCCATGGTGGTGGCGATCTTGCCCCACTGCTCGTCCTTGATGGTGCCCTTGCGCAGATCCTGCAATCCGATGCTGGCTTCGGCCGACAGCAGACGCATGGCGATCTCGTTGCGCCCCATCTCCAGGGAGAAGACCACGGTGGTCATGTTGTTCTTGATGGATGCCGAACGGGCGATGTCCAGGGCGAAGACCGACTTGCCCACCGCGGGTCGGGCGGCCACCACGACCATCTGTCCTCCGTGGAGGCCCTGGGTCAGTTCGTCGAGTTCATAGAGGCCGGTCGGCACCCCGATCATTCCCTCGCCACGCTGGCCCGCCGATTCGATCTCGTCTACGGTGCCTTCGATGATGTCGCGGAGCGGGACGTAGTCCTCCGAGGTGCGTCGTTCGGCCACCGCGTAGATCTGGGCCTGCGCATCGTTGACGATCGCGTCGACCTCGCCGTCCTGGCTGTAGCCCATCTGCACGATCTTGGTGCCCGCTTCAACCAGCCGGCGTAATACCGCCCGTTCACGGACGATCTCCGCGTAGAACCCGGCGTTGGCCGCGGTCGGCACCGACTGGATCAGTGTGTGCAGGTAGGCGGGTCCTCCGACACGGGAGATCTCCCCGCGTTTGGTCAAGTGGTCGGACACCGTCACCGCGTCGGCGGGTTCGCCCCGGCCATAGAGGTCCACGACGGCCTCGTAGATCGCCTCATGCGCGGGCCGATAGAAATCGACGCCCCGCAGGACCTCGACACAGTCCGCGATGGCATCCTTCGAGAGCATCATGCCACCGAGCACGCTTTGCTCCGCCACGAGGTCCTGGGGCGGGGTCCGCCCCATGTCCGATGAATTCGACGACCCTGATTCGGTGTGCGTGAGCGTCACGTCCGGTTCCTTCCCTCTCAGCGCGGCGCCGGTGATGCGGCGCAGCCACGTCCCTCTAGTATCCCAGTGAATGCGACCCACCGACACAATGGTGCCGCGGGTGACGAACGGGGAATCCAGCCCGGTTGGAGCCGGGGACCCTGTCACCCTATGCCCCCGACGGGCAGAACCAAAGAGAGTTATCCACAGCCCATGTGGAGAACCTGTGGGTGACGCGGCGTGTTGTGTGCACAGTCTGGGGACGGGCTTGTGGATTACTTTTATTTTCCTTCAATAACCCTGCTCTGACTAGGCATTTTACTTGTGGATAACAACTGATGGAAGAAAACTTTTCGTCAACATTCACCCCCTACTTGCAGGTTGCCAAGCAGCACACATGTGTGCAGGCGCCACTTATCCACAAGTTGGCCATGGTTCTCCACAGACACGCCGCCAGCTGTGGGTAGCTTTGACTTTCGCGTCCTCGGGCCGGGCCGGGACATCCATTGCCGTCGCCGAATCGCACTGGCACGCTGGCACGATGTCAGCAGCGAAGACCCGACCGACAGAGGTGGATCCACGTGATTTCCTCGCTGCCATCGAGCACCCCGCGCGGCGGGACGACGCCCACGCACTTCTGTCGATGATGCAGGAAGCCAGCGGTCGGCCCGCGATGATGTGGGGAACCAGCATCGTCGGGTTCGGCTCCTACCATTACCGCTACCCCAGCGGGCGTGAAGGAGATACCCCGGCGATCGGGTGCTCTCCCCGCGCCTCCTCGCTGGCCCTCTACGGGCTGACGGACCCCCCGGCCGCGGCCGGGCTCCCGGCTGGACTCGGCAAGCACCGACTGGGCGCTTCGTGCCTCTACGTCAACAAGTTGGCCGACGTCGGGCTCGGGATCCTGCGTGAACTCATGGATACTGGACACCACCACGTGATGACCGAACTTCACCAGCCCTGAACGGGTCCGGAGCCAAGGCACGTGAAATAATGGAGGAAAGACCGTCGCCCGCGCGGCGGCCCCGAACCCCAGGAGGGGACATGTCTGAAATCAGCGGTTCCGAACTGCTGACGGCGATCGTCGCGATCGTCGTCCTTTTCGCGGTGTTCGGTGCCTTGACCTGGATCTTCAAGACACGACCCTCGGGCCACCCCAGCGATGCCGAGCAATACATCGCCCGCCTCAATGCCACGGCGGCCCACCAACAGCAGATCGACACGGAGAAGGCGGAAAAGCTCCGGGCGGCGACGACGGCTCGGGCGGCCCAGGCCGCCCGCAACTCCCCCGGACGCACCGGCCAGAGCACCGGGTTCGACCTCGAACATCCCCCGGGGATGGCGCCCGGTCCGGGAAACCCCAATTTCGACCGCGTCATGCAGCTGATCAATCAAGGAAACTACGTCGGCGCGGTACGTAAGATCAGGCAGGACACTGGCCTGGGGCTGCTCCAGGCCAAACGATACGTGGACATCCTGCGGGGCATGTAGCCAC